>JBJEPK010000001.1:0-22580 GCA_051881195.1 Eubacterium sp.
CAATCAACCCTTTACAACCTATCCCAGAATCCCCGGTCACGAGTTTTCGGCACAAATTGTTGAAATACCTGAAAATGATAAAGGTCTAAAGGCAGGGGACATAATTACCTGCAATCCGTATTTTAACTGCGGCAAGTGCTATGCCTGTGAACGTGGAATAGTAAACGCCTGCCACGATAATCAAACTATGGGCGTTCAGCGTGACGGCAGCTTTCAGGAATATATAACAATGCCTGTTGAAAGAATTATTCACGGCAAGGGCCTTTCTGCAAGGGAGCTTGCACTGATTGAGCCTTTTTCAATAAGCTGTCATGCACTGTCAAGAGCAGAAATACACAACGGTGATAATCTCTTGATTATGGGTGCGGGACCTATTGGACTTTTTGCACTTATTAAGGCTAAAGCAATGGGCGCAAGAGTGCTTATTGCCGATATGCTGGAAAGCCGTCTTGACCTTGCAAAGCAGTTTGGTGCAGACTGCATAGTTAATGTTAATCAGACGGAATTACACAAGGCTTGCGAGGAATTTACAAACGGTAATGGATTTGATGTTTGCGTTGAAGCCTGTGGTGCACCCGAGACATTTTTGAGCTGTATTGATGAGTCGGCACACGGCGGAAATATAATCCTTATCGGCAACGGCAAAAGAGAAACTACCTTTGTTCACTCTGTTATTCTAAAAAAAGAGCTTAATATTTTTGGTAGTAGAAACGCATTTACAAAGGATTTTGAAGAACTTATTGACCTTGTAAAATCCGGCAAAGCTGATATAATAAAAATTGTAAGCGGTGTTTATGATGTTGATAATGCAAAGGACGCCTTTGAGGCACTTTCGCATAATGACGGCACGCTGGCAAAATTGCTTATTAGCTTTGGGGATTAATTATGAAAGAAACTGTTTTACAATTCGGAACGGGCAATTTCCTTCGTGGATTTGCAGATTATTTCATAAACGAATTGAATAAAAAAGGTTTATATGACGGGAAAATTGTTGTTGTTTCGCCCACAAATTCAAAGTCAGTTGAAAAAATCAACGCACAAAAGGGCAGATATAATCTTATTTTGAGAGGTATCGAAAACGGCAAAGAGATTTGTGAAAGAAATGAAATAAATGTAATCAGCCGTGCTGTAAATCCTTATGAGGATTTTGACGGCTTTTTATCCTTAGCAAAAAATCCTGATTTGCATTTTATTATTTCAAACACCACCGAGGCGGGTATTTGCTTTGACGACACCTGCAAAATTACCCACAAGCCTGCATCGTCTTTTCCTGCTAAATTAACACAGCTTTTGTATGAAAGATATAAAAACAATTTAAACGGCTTTGTAATTCTTGCCTGCGAGCTTATTGACAACAACGGCAAGGAGCTTAAAAATTGCGTTCTTGAATATGCAAGGCTTTGGCATTTAGAAGATGATTTTTCAAATTGGATAAAGACGGAAAATACTTTTTGCAGCACCCTTGTTGACCGCATTGTAACGGGCTATCCAAAGGACGAGGCAGACCGGATATTTGATGAAATCGGTTACCGCGATGACCTCCTGGACACAGCGGAGCCGTATCATTTGTGGGTAATTGAGGACAATTTTGAAAAGGAATTGCCCTTGCAAAAGGCAGGCTTTAATGTCATCTGGACGGATGATGCTTCGCCTTATAAAAAAATGAAGGTGCGTATTCTCAACGGCTCCCACACCTCCCTTGTTTTTCCCTCCCTTTTGTGCGGCGTTGAAACGGTTGGCGAAAGTCTAAAAGATGAGCAGTTAAAAGCTTTTCTTAACACCTGCCTTTTTGATTACATATTGCCAATGCTTGATGATAACGACGATAATGAGAAATTTGCAAAGGCGGTTTTGGAGCGCTTTGCAAATCCGTATATAAGGCATTTGTGGAAATCAATTTCTCTTAATTCCGTCAGCAAATTTTCTGCAAGAGTGCTGCCGACTGTAAATGATTATATTGATAATAGTAATTCAGTGCCAAAGCCCCTTGCTTTTTCTCTTGCCTGTCTTATAGAATATTATAAGACGAATGATGTGCAGGACGATAAAACGGCTGTTGATTACATAGAGAATAACGAGATAAAAAATATCCTGTCTAATACAGATTTATGGGGGCAGGATTTAAGTGTAACGCTTGACCTTGTAAGTGAAAGCATTGAACGGATACGCAATGACGGCATCAGGGAGGCAATTCAATGGAGTATGTCTTAATCAGTGATAAGGACAATGTTAAGGTTTGCCTTAATAACGGTCATAAATATGCAGTCAGAGATATTCAAAAGGGCGAGCAGGTTATAAAATACGGCTTTTCCATAGGTGCTGCTTCACAGGATATTCAGCAGGGTGAACAGGTGCATAGCCATAATCTTACTACTGCATTGTCAGGAATGCTGGAATATATATATTCACCTGATTTTGAATATCCCGAAAGCACCGAACCTGCCGTGATAAACGCTTTTGAACGCAAAAACGGCGATATAGGAATAAGAAACGATATTTGGATAATTCCCACCGTCGGCTGTGTAAACAGTATTGCAAAAGGTCTTGCTGACAAAACGGGTGCATTCTGCTTTACTCATCCTTACGGTTGCAGTCAGCTGGGCGACGATTTGAGTATAACACAAAAGGTGCTGGCCGGTCTTGTTAAGCATCCAAATGCAGGGGGCGTTCTCGTTATCGGCTTAGGCTGTGAAAACAATAATATCGCCGAGTTTAAAAAGATTCTCGGCGAATATGATGAAGAAAGAGTACGCTTTCTTAACTGCCAGGATTTTGATGATGAAATCGCCGAGGGTACAAGGATTATCGCAGAATTGCAATCCCTTGCCAAAAATGACAAACGCACCGCGGTGCCGATTTCCAGGTTGAAAATAGGGCTGAAATGCGGAGGCAGTGACGGACTTTCCGGCATTACCGCAAACCCCCTTTGCGGAAAAATTACAGATAAACTCGTTTCTATGGGAGGTACTGCGGTATTGACCGAGGTTCCCGAAATGTTTGGCGCAGAGCAAATACTGATGAACAGGTGCGTTGATAAAAATGTGTTCAATGATACGGTAAAGCTAATAAACAATTACAAGCAATATTTTATTTCTCACAATCAGCCTGTCAGCGAAAATCCCTCTCCCGGCAATAAGGAGGGAGGTATAACCACGCTGGAGGAAAAATCGTTGGGCTGCGTTCAAAAGGGTGGTACTGCACCTGTTGCGGCGGTTCTTGATTACGGAGATGTAGCCGAAAAATCAGGACTTAATCTTCTTAACGGCCCCGGTAACGATATGGTTGCAGTAACTAATTTAACCGCAGCAGGCTGTCATTTAATTTTGTTCACAACAGGCAGGGGAACGCCCCTTGGCGCACCTGTGCCCACAATAAAAATTGCAACAAATTCCGCCCTCGGCCGCAGGAAAGATAACTGGGTGGATTTTGACGCACAATCTGGGGACGAGAATGCTCTCCTGAATTTGATTATTGAGACTGCAAACGGAAAAGAAACAAAAAATGAGAATAGCGGTTATCGTGAGATAGCAATATTCAAGGACGGTGTAACCTTATGATTATAGACGCTCACGCACATTTATGGAAAACTCAAAACGGTAGGGTTGACGGTAAGGCGGTTTTTTCTGTAGGTAACGGAAAAAGCAATTTCGGTGGTGAAATTCGTCAAATGATGCCACCTTTTATGACCGACGGCGAAAACACTGCTGAGCGTTTTATTGCAAATATGGATTATGCAGGTGTAAGCGGCGCGGTTATCACTCAAGAAGAAATTGACGGCAATCAAGACAGCTATCTTTTGACAGCAAAAAAAGAATATCCAAGAAGGCTGAAAATCTGCTCTCTTTATGAGGAAGGCAAACCCTTTAATGTAGATGGCTTTGATGGAATAAAGATATGTGCAAGCAGGCTCAAAACACAGGATTTAACAAAGCATTACAGAGTGTTTGAGCAGGCTGACAAAAACGGAAAATTCATTTCTATCGACCTTGCCGACGGAGATTTGCAAACAGGCTCACTGCTTGAAATGATTGAACAGTATCCTAATTTGAGAATAGCAATCGGTCATTTCGGCATGGTAACAAGAAATGGCTGGAAAGAACAGATAACGCTTGCACAAAACAAAAATGTTATGATTGAGAGCGGTGGTATTACTTGGTTATTTAACAGTGAGTTTTATCCCTATCCCTCAGCAATAACAGCAATCAAAGAGGCTGTTGATATTTGCGGTATTGACAAGCTGATGTGGGGCAGTGATTATCCACGCACCATGGTGGAAATCACATACAAAATGAGTTACGATTTTGTCCTCAAATCAAAGAAATTAACAGATACGGAAAAGAAAAAATTTGTTTTTGATAACGCAAAGGCATTTTACGGATTTACAGACTTAACAGAGTGTGAAGAGATAAAAAATATGCTTTAATGATTTGCCTTGCAGTGGCTGGGGAGCAATGCGGGGAGCAATGAACCTCACAGAAAAGATACACGAAAAAACAATAAATATAATGTATAAAATATAAAAACCGCTATTTTAAGCGGTTTTTGGTATGTTTTATGTAAAAAGGAGCAGAGAAAACCTCTGCTCCTTTTGGTCGGAGTGACAAGACTTGAACTTGCGACCCCCAGACCCCCAGTCTGGTGCGCTACCACCTGCGCTACACCCCGATTGAATTATTAGAATAAAATAAAGCACTTTTGGCAGTGCTTTATTTTTGGTCGAGGTGACAGGATTTGAACCTGCGGCCTCCACGTCCCGAACGTGGCGCTCTACCAAACTGAGCCACACCTCGATTTGTTTTAAAAAAAGAACTCACATCCAACGGTAATCTCCGTACTGTGAGTTCATGGTCGAGGTGACAGGACTTGAACCTGCGGCATCCTGCTCCCAAAGCAGGCACTCTAGCCAAACTGAGTTACACCTCGATATATGTAAAACTCCCGTAGGAGTAGTACGCACATTTCCTAACGCCTTGACATTCTACAATAATTTTTTTGATTTGTCAATAAAAATATTTAATTTTTTCTAAAATTGTGATAAAATGATAAAAAACCAAGGAGATTAATTATGGAATGGAGTTTTAGTTTGCCTGTACAGATTGAATTTGGTGTAGGCAGAAGACATAATATTTTTGAGTATATTAAGGCAATCGGCGGCACAAACGGTGTGCTGGTATGCTCAAGAAGTTTTGCCAAAAATGGAGTTGCTCAGGAATTTGTGGATGCCGGCAAAGGCACAATTAAAGCTATTTTTAGTGATATTAGGCCAAATCCTACAACGGACAATGTGAATGCCTGCGTAAAGGTGATTAGAGAGCAGGGTGCCGATTTTGCTATCGCACTGGGTGGCGGCTCACCTATGGATTGCTGCAAGGCTGCTTGCGCTATCGCCAAAGGGAATGATAAAATAGAATCATATCACAGTGGCGCAAAGGCAATAAATCCGGATGAGGCTATCCCAATGATTGCTGTTACCACCACCTCGGGTACTGCGTCGGAGGTTACCAATATTTCTGTTTTGACCGACCTGGCGCAGAATCTTAAGCAACCTATGAACGACCCTGCAATGTACCCAAAAATTGCACTCATTGACCCGGAGTTGACTGTATCTGTGCCTAAGCAAATTACTGCCTCTACAGGTCTTGATGTTTTGGCACATGCTATTGAGAGTTATTGGTCCACTCTCAATCAGCCGGTATGTACTGCTTGCTCTGTTTATGCTGCCAAGCTGGTATTTGGGTGGTTGGAGAAGGTGTACAATAATCCAAACGACCTTGAGGCAAGAGAAAAAATGGCAGAGGCGTCAATTGTTGCAGGTGTTGCCTTCAGTCACCCACGTACAACAGGCTCCCATGCTTGTTCGTTCCCATTAACAAATATTTATGGCGTGCCTCATGGTGAGGCGTGTGCGTTCACTCTTGATTATTTTGTGCGATGGAATGCAGACAACGCTGACCAAGACGGCAGAATCACTAGCTTTGCAAAAGAGTGCGGATTTGAGTCTGCTTATGCTATGGCTGATGAAATTACAGCTATGAAAAAGCGTATGGGTATGGTAACCACGCTGACAGAAATCGGTTGTACAACCGACGAGCAAATCAAAGAATTGACACAAAAGAGTATGTCGATGCTGATGAAGCGAAATCCCGTAGAATTAACCGAGGATGATATATTGACAATGTATCGTACTCTGGTGTAATCTATATGTAGTATGAATATGTGAGGTGTTGGTATGAGGAATAAAAATTTTGTACATATTCTGTTTACCGTGATTATGAGTATCGTGATGATTGCAGTTATCGGTTTGGTACTGGCGATTAACACTAAGGACAATAAGACCGATGTTCCAAATATCACTTCGCAAATTGCGGAGGATAGCTCATCGCCGGTGGGTGAGGATGGACAGCTTAGCACTGTGCAGGATGCCACAGAGAATCAAAGTCCCACATCGCCTGTCAACCCATCCGATGAACTGGTTAGTTATACACTGACCGAGCCGGTATCCAGGTCTCCGGAGTCGGTAATCAAGGGTGGCTATTGGTATTTGTATGATGAGGATAATGTGGTTTGCTATGTTTTTTCCTTTGACGGAAAGGGGAATGTTGACCTGGCGATGTTCGATGACAGTAATATTTCCGGCGAGGATGCAAAGTATTTTACCGGGTACTCAAAATACACTATAAAGGACGATACCGTTCAACTTAGGGATATGCCCGATGTGTTTTTGGAAAAATCCTTTGACCTTGTGGTGGAAGGTGCAAACCTAAAGTATGACGGCAAGTTCCTTGCTCATCATCAGGAGTTGACTATGGATTATGCAATCGGATTTAAGATGGCAAGTGAACTAAAGAAAATGGCAAAATAGTACAAATTAAGGACTAATGATTCATTAGTCCTTAATTCTTAGTTGTCCTTTCTCTTGCGAGGGAGGATTATTTTTTTATACATCAGGTATCCGGCTGCACCCAGCAACACAATAACCACCGCCGTAATTGCCAGAATTACTTTCAGATAAATTGGCGTATATGACTTGGTTTTGAGGCTGATATTGTCCGGCAGGGTGTACATTCCCGTGCCTGTGTTGTCGCCATAAGCAACACGTATTACATTGGCGCTGTATGACGGCAGCGAGATTTCAAAATCGTTGTCACTATGCTTCAAATTATCTTCTTGCGGAGCAACAGTCTGCTTGTTTAATTGGTTGGCAGCAGATTTATACTTGTGTGATATGGATAGATTGGAAACCCGGTTTATATTGCCAAAGTCCTCAAGATTGACAGTGACTTTTTTTCTGCCGGAGTTACAGTTAACCAGTTTTATGTACATAATTTGGGCATCCCTGTCAACGGTTACGCTTTGGTACACCTTTTCTATATCCGGGGATTGGGCGTTGACATACTCTTTGCCGATGTTGTTGGCAAACAGCATTTGGGTGTAATAGTTTGGCGTCAGTACAGTTTGCTGGGAATCAAACCATATCATATTTATATCCCAGGAATTGGCATTTATTTTTGCCAGAGTGGGGGCGTATGACGCCATTTTTACTATATCGCTGTTACGCTCCAAGCCGGTCATATAGCCGGCCTCCTCTGTGGCTGAGTAAATATTGTTTTTTGTAATCAGCGTACCGAAGCCGGGAGATACGGTTGCATATTCGCCCACGAATACACCGGCGCCGTTACGGTCGTAGTTATCGTATCTGTTGTTATGCTCCATTAGATAACTGTCCCTGGTGTAATAGTGCTCATCCACTATGGTGTCAGGATAGTCACGGTTGATGGTGCTCCACGCTGTATCAAAATATTCACCATCTGCCGCGGCACCTGCCGAGCTGATTACGGTAATCTTTGGGTATTTGGCGTTGATTATTTTTTTAAGCGCGTCAAAATTCCTAAAATACACATCGCCCCAATTTTCGTTACCGATGCCGATATATTTTAGGTTATACGGAGCTTCGTGTCCGTTTTCCGCACGCTTTGCTCCCCAGTAGGTGGTGGCACTGTCCCCATTGGCATATTCTATCAAATCCAGAATATCCTGCGCATAGTTGTGAAATTCCTTTGTGCCCGGCCTCAGGGCAATGGTATCCAGATAGTCTTGGAAGTCGGATTCATTATTTATGTCCAGGGAGTCAATATATTGTGTACGTTGGGCGATGCCTGTGCTGTCCTTTTTGTTATATCCCAGGTCGTTGATTAAGTGGTCTCGCCATTGCTCATCGGTCATCGAGGCTTTGTTTAGCGCTTCAACATGGTCGTCATATCCGTTCCTGGCCTGGCATGTCATACCTGCATTGAGTATGGGTATGGGCTCTGCACCCAAGTCCTCACTAAGCTGAAAATATTCATGATAGCCCATGGCAGATGTATTGTTATAGTAATTGCCGTTGTTAAAATTTGACCACAGATTGGCGCTTTGGGGCCTTTCTTCCAGGGGGCCTATTGTGTCCTTCCACGAATACAGATTTTCCAGATTGGTGCCCTCTGCCAAGCAACCGCCGGGGAACCTAAGGAAGGATGGATTAAGATTTTTGAGGGCATCCACAAGGTCCGGACGCAGTGATACATATTTCCACTGGCTGTCACCAAAACCATAGCTGTTCTTAGGTACAAGGGATACAAAATCAAGATTGACAGTTCCCTTGCCATCGAACTTGATTGTCAGTCCACCGTCTTCTGTGGCATTTGATTTTAGGTTAGCGCTGAGTTTTGTCCACTTGTGAGTACTGATATTGTCTGTGGATAGTTGGATGGTGTTGTATTTGTTGCTTTTTGAGTTCAGGCATACGCTGATTGTACCCTCGTAGTCCACATTCCTAATGTAGCAGGAGAACTGGTAGAATTCTCCTTTTTTGAATCCCATATCAGCTTTGCCTGCCAGTTCATCTTTGTATTCGTATGTCTTGTATTTATATAATTCGGGAAAACCGATATTGGTGATTTCTGCGTTTCCGTCTATAGTTAGCGCTTGATAGGTGGGGTTGGTCTTGCTCATAGGGTCGTTGCCGGACAGCACAGCCGTCAAGTTACTGAATGTCCAGCCGGTTTCCGCACGCTCCTCCATCTCAAAGCTGCCGTTGTTAACCAGGTTTGACACCAATCCACCATCACATCCGTAGCTAATATCCTCAAGAAATATTCCGTACAGATGGTCGCTGACAGGGTGGGATATACTGTTTTTGCTTATTGTGATAGTGTTGTCTGCGGCATAGGCCGGCACGGCGCTTGCCAACAGTATTGCCAGGATGGTAAGGATACATAGCGCTCTCTTCATTTTTGGCACCTCTCTTTGATGAGCTGATTATACCATATTTTGAGAATATTTGGGAAGATATATATGTATATTTTAATTTATTTGTAAAGTTTGATATGCAGTATTCAGTAGATAAAATGTAAATTTTGAAAAAACCACTATTTTCCGGTAGCAATTTTTGGCTATTTGTGATAATATATACCAGTGAGGTAGAATATGGCTACGACAACAAAACAGAAGAAAAAGAAAAAGCCCACCACAAAAAAACGCAAAAACAGTATTACCCAAAAGCTAAAGGCATTACCTAATAGCAAAAAAACAGCGATTAGCGTTTGCATATTTTTTTTGGTAATAGTGATTGTGCTGGTTGGTGTGGCTGTACATAACAGTAATCACACACACAATATGCTCTCTTTGGACAAGGATGTTGCACAGGGTATTGATGTGTCCCATCATAATGGCAAGATAGACTGGAAAAAGGTGTCCCGTGACGCCGATTTCGCCATAGTTCGTGTAGGTTATAGAGGCTATAGCGAAGGCGAAATTAATCCGGATACTTATGCCAAGCACAATCTTAGGAATGCTCAGCGGGCAGGGGTTCCTTTGGGTGTGTATTTTTATTCCCAGGCTATAACTCCGCAGGAGGCCAGGCAGGAGGCCCGGTATGCCCTAAAGGTAATCAAGGGTTATGATGTGTCCCTGCCGGTGTTCATAGATTGCGAGTTTGCCGGTGATAGCAACGGACACACAGGCAGATTATATAACGCAGGGCTCAGCAGGGATGAGATGACGGATATTGCCAATGCCTTTTGCGAAGAAATAAAGAAGGCGGGCTACACTCCCGGTGTGTATGCCTCCACCTACTTTTACGAGTCTGTTTTTGATGCAAAAAATATTACTCGCAACGCTGTGATTTGGGTTGCGGATTATAACCGGAGCATAACCTATGAGGGTAAGTATGACATTTGGCAGGCCACCGACAAGGGCAAGTGCGATGGCGTCAACTCAAAGGGCGTTGATATTGATTACTGGTATCTAAAAAAGTAAGTCTATAAGAAAGATTAGAGGATTAGAATGAAAACAAGTAAGAAATTATTAGCAGCATTGATTGCTCTTATTCTGACGATACAGGTGCCTATTACTGCTTTTGCGTTTACTACCAAAAGCTTGTTTACAAGCAGCACCTATACTCACCAGAGCAGATTTGAGGGCGAAAAAATATATGAGGGTATTGATGTTTCCAAGCATAATGGAGTTATTGACTGGAAAAAGGTAAAGGCGGCAGGAGTTGACTTTGCTATAATTCGTGTTGGCTACCGTGGTTATGGTGGTTCGGGCTCACTAAACAAGGATGTCAAGTTTGATGATAATATGCAGGGCGCTATTGACGCCGGTCTGCAGGTGGGCGTGTATTTTTATTCCCAGGCTATTACTACAGCCGAGGCTAAGGCAGAGGCCGAATACGCTATTAAGTATACAAAGAAATACAATTTTTCGTTGCCGATATTCTATGATTATGAGTTTGCCGATGTATCCACCGGCAGATTGGACAAGGCTTGGAAGGACGGCAAACTCAATAAGTCCAAGATGACAGACAATGCGATTGCCTTTTGCGATACGGTAAAGAAAGCCGGATATGATGCAATGGTATATGCCAACAAGAGCTTTTTGACAAACTGCGTATCCCACAAGACTATTACCGACGCCGGCTACAAGATTTGGCTGGCACATTATAACACATCAACCGGCTTTGACGGTGATTTTACTATTTGGCAATATAGCTCCAAGGGTAGAATCAGCGGCTGTAATGATGGTAACAGCGGATATGTTGACAGTAATTTTATGTACGGCGATATGTGGGAAAAGCTGTTTGTTATATCCGACATGAAGGATGAGAGGTACACCGGCAGCGAGATTACTCCCGAGGTTGTAGTCACATATAAGGGTGCCGACCTAAAAAAGGATGTTGACTATACTTTAAAGTATTACAACAATACTGAGGTAGGTCAGGCAAAGGTAAAGGTAACCGGTATTGGTAAATACAGCTCTGAGGGCGACATATATATGACCTTCGACATTAGACCGCCGGCAATGAAAAACTATTGTGTAGTATCAACCACAGACTCTACGGCTACTGTCAGCTGGAGCAAAAACAAACAGGTGGATTACTGCAAGGTACAGGTGTACAAGGATTCTGCATGGAAGACGGTTGCCAGATGGATGGGCTCCACATATACTATTAAGAATTTGCGCCCTTGCACCGGATACAAGGTTAGACTTCTGGGTGTAAAGAATGTCGACGGTATCGACTATACCACCGGATATACCCCTGTATTTTATGCCAAGACCAAGGCAGCCAAGGTAACGGGACTAAAGGCCGCGACCACTGTTAGCTCCGTAAAGTACACCTGGGATAAGCAAATAAATGCTACCGGATACAAGGTGTATAAGTACAATTACAGTACAAAGAAATATTCTTTGTACAAGACTGTTACAGGTGGTAAGAATAATTCCTGCACCATATCAGGGCTCAAACCTAACAGCAAGGTTAGAATTAAGGTCAGAGCATATAGGACAAGAACTACAGGCACGGATATTGGACCATATAGCGACGGCCTCACAGCTTATGCTAAGCCGGGAACACCGGAGTTAACCAAGGTGTATTCACCCGGTACAAAAAAGGCCAAGTTAACTTGGACATCCCAGCCCAAGGTAAGTGGCTATCAGGTGAAACGCAGTACTGTCAAGGATTTTTCCAGGGATACGGAAACTAACACGATTACCTCCGGTTCCACAGCTACTATTACCACCGGCAAGAGTGGCAAGAGGTATTACTTTAAGGTTCGTTCCTACAAGTATGTTAATGGTAAGAAATACTATTCCGGCTGGAGTAACGTAAAATCAGTTGTAGTAAAATAGAATATGGTATTTAGCGTTGTGGCGTACTGCTGCAACGCTTTTTTGTTGTAATAAACAGGGATTGAACCAATAGTGGAGTTTATATTTAGTTTATATTTGGCCATTGTTATTGACTGTGGATTGCGGATATGTCATAATCGAGGTGCAGAGGAGGTGGCTATATGGACAATTTTGAATTTGCAAATAGAATTGTCGAGCTACGAAAACAAAAGGGGCTATCCCAAAAGCAGTTGGGTGATATGCTGGGCGTATCAAACAAGGCTGTATCAAAATGGGAGAATGGCGAGTCCCTGCCCAAAATGTCTACTATGCTAAGTCTGGCAGAGATATTTGGCGTTGACGGTAACGAGCTTATCGGTCTGGGTGATACAATGCCTGCGGATGACGGCGAGCTGGACAGACTAAAGGGCGAGAATGCTCAGTTGTCATTGAAGCTTGATAATATTAAGAAAATGAGAAAGCGGGCTTTAATTGTCGTGGTGGCGCTATGTGTTGTGGGAATCATTGCCAGCGTTGTCATAGCCCTATGCTCCGGTATTGACAGCAAGACTAACGCCGGTGTTGAGGACGCAGGCAAGGAGGGTACAAAGATTGTATTTGCCGACACTACCTTTGTTGTGGGTGATGACTTTCAGAAATGTATGATGCAGCAAGGCAAAAGCAAATATTTGAATTTTGATGCCGAAAAGGAAGAAAAGTACGCAGATTACTACGACAAATACGGTAGCAAACAAAGAGTTGCAATTTACTGTGCCAATTCGTTTTGTTATGTTGCGTTGCCGGTGGGTGACAAGAATTACTACTACGTAGATGAAAAAATAACTGCCGACGAAATCAATGAAGAGAATGTTTTTTGTATTGATTTACAGCCGAACTATGCGGCCTATGACAAGGTGGACGGTACTACCGATTTTATTTGCGAAATATATAACGAAGATTATACAAACGGCAAAAGATTCATTGGGGAATTTTGTGAATTTTATGCCAACAAGGGCAAGCCGGTGGACAAAAAGATAGTTCAGTACTATGGCGGCAAGGGAATCTCGGTAGTGACGATTAGTTATTTTTCCAAATCGCAAATTACCTGTCCTGATTTTGAAGCCGGCGAATGCTTTATCGACGATGACAAAAATGTGTATTTTTACGATTATGTTACATCATCGGCATATCGGGTAGGAAAGGAGTTGAGCAAGTATGTCATCCGGACATAACAAGCTGAATTTGTTAATTGACCAGCAGCAGGCATTACTCAATTCCCTAAAATCGGAAGCCGAGGCAATCAACTCCGACAGTCTTGTAAAAGAGAACGAACAGCTGAAGGAGAGCGTATCCCAATTATCCAAGTCAGAGGCAAAGCTCAAGACGGAAAACCAAGCGCTGAAAAAATCGTTGGATTCCACAAAAACCGCTTTGTTTACAAAAATCGCTAACGAAAAATTATCGGTGTTTAACAGTACCCAAAAGCGTATTGAGAACACCTACTATCGCAAGGAACACGAGGCCGGCAACAAGCTAAAGGAATACGAATCAAATTGCCTTGCCAGCATAGACGAAACCGTAAAGGCGATTGAAGAATACGGCTCGCAGGAATTTAATGACATCCTAAACAGGTTGAACCAATTAAAGGCAGAGGTTAACCAAAAACGGGAAGAGCTGGAAGCGTTAAAGAATCAGCAGATTGATAACGCCACCCGTACCAATTTTGCCATAGGTGAGCAACTTAAGGGGGAGGGCCTTACCGAAGCCGAAAAAAGGACTGCCGTAAAGCAGAAGAGCTTGGAGAGCTTTATCGGTCTCAATATCCTCGGCAAGGCAGGTATATTCCTCTTTATTGTAGGTATTATTATGCTGGGCAGATTTGCCTATGTCCACATGTCTGATATTGTTAAGGGTGGAGCAATCTACCTGCTGGGCATTGTGCTGGTGGCCATCGGTGAATTGTTTTACAAAAAGGAAAAGACGGTATTCTCCACCACACTTATCAGTGGCGGCGTGGCAACCTTGTACGCAGCGGCAGCAACCTGTTACTTTGCTTTCGATTTGTATGATGTAAAGGTTACTTTTGTCATTTGCGTACTGATTACGGCGATTGCTGTTGCTATATCCAATCAAGTCAAAAGTCAGGTGGTTTGCGGCTTTGCCGCAGTGGGCGGATACCTGCCGGTTGTGGCATTGTATATGATAGGCTTTGGCAAGGCTAAGGCCGACCCAACATTTTTGCCGGTGTCAGCAGTGTATTTTTGTGCGCTGGCGATAGTGCTGTTTTTGATGACCTACAACAAAAAATGGTATATCGCCCAGTTTATCGGCTATGGATTGCATTTGGTTGCCATTGGCGGTATTGCCGAATGTGCCTACTCGGTACGAAAGGTGGTTGGGTACGAATATGCCCTGCCGCTGGCTGTGGGTTTTGCCATTGCGTCATTTGTTATTTATCTTATGATGCCCGGCGCAAAGATTGTCAGACGCAAGGTAATGCATACTCCCGATTCGGTATTGCTGGCTTTGAATACGGTCAGCGGTGCGGTGTCGGTTAGCTTTACTGTAAATAATTGCGTGACGGACCCTACTGTAGGCAACAGGATGGTTGGCTTTGTGTTCTTAGCGTTTACTGTGATATATGTTGTGCTTTCGTTCTTTTCGGTCAAGGCAAAAAACAGCAGCTCCCAGGTATCAACAATTATTACCTGTATCAGCGCACTGGTATTTTCTATGCTGATAGTACCTTTGATTTTTGGTATGGAGTACACAGGTATTGCATGGGCGCTGGAAGGATTGGTGCTGGCGCTGGTATCCATGGAGAAAAAACTGAAGGTGCCGGAGCTTGCGGGCTTGGTTTGTATGATAATGTCGGTGATTGCAGTTTTCTGTACTGTTACGGACATTTCACAGCCCATTATGATTGTTGCTTACAGCGTTGTGCTTAGCGCGTTTTGGATTTACAGCGTTAGGGGCTTATCCGACAAGGTACAGGACCGGACAGCTTTTGTGTATATTATTACAGAGATTGCATCTGCCCTGGCAACCGTTGGATATGTTGCATATTTGTATGATTGTATTATGCAGAGTCCGGCTGTAAGTATTCATTCTCAGTTCCTGAATTTTGCGGTGATACTTGTTGCGGCAATTATTGTATTTGCCGTAATGAGAACAGGGGTGCTGAAGAATACCGCTTCCATGATTGTCAGCGATTTTGGCTCGGTGTTTCTTCTGCTGACTGTTATTATCGGTTTGAATTGTTATGATTGCTATGATGAGGTGTTTACCTACTACGATGTGATTATAGACAAGAGTGCCGTTACTGTAATCAATTTGGTGTTGCTGTTCATCATCAATATTGCGGTTGAGCTGCTTTTTGCGGCAGCTGTGCTTGATATTGTAAATCGCATAAAGGCTCCTGTATGGATATTCACGATGGCTATATCAGTATCATCACCGGCATTGATTACAACCATGCTTATGGAGCAGTTCTACATCAACTTCTCCAGTGTAATAATCAGCGCAGTATATATTGCCGTTGCATGCGTAATGCTGTTCCTTGGATTCAAAAATCAGCATACGGTGGTGCGCTCCGGCGGACTGGTACTGATACTTTGTGCTTTTGCAAAGCTATGCTTTGTGGATACTGCCCATTTGGATTCGGGGTGGAAGATTGCGTCATACTTTGCATTTGGTGCAATACTGATAGGGGTATCCTTCTTTTATCAGCGATTCAGTAAAAAGATTGAGTCCGATATGCAGATGATAGTTGAGGATAAAACTATAAGTGAATAAAATTAGGACACTACAGAACCAAATCTGTAGTGTCCTTTTTTGCTATGATAGATGCAGGATTTCGACTATCCTGCGCTTGTAGGATAAAAATTCGTCAGACAGAACAAAGTCCTTGTCCCTTGGTTTTGGCACATCAATTACTATCTCATCGCAGATTGTACCGGGCTGTCCCGACAAAATGTATATTCGGTCGGACAGCAGTATTGCCTCGTCAATGTCATGGGTGATAAATACGGTGGACAGATTGATTTCCTCCATAACATCCAGATACCATTTGTGTATCTTGGATTTTGTTATGGTGTCCAGTGCCGAAAACGGTTCGTCCAGTAGCGCCACGCCATTGGATGATAGGTATGTGCGCAACAGCGCTGCTCGCTGACGCATGCCACCGGACAACTGGGATGGGTATTTCATTTGTTCACCATCCAGTCCAAAGGTGGCAAAGTATGGGTCGGCGATTTTGCGGGCCTCTTTTTTGCTTTTGCCCTTGAGTATCAGCGGCAGGCACACATTGTCTATTACCTTGCGATAGGGAAACAGCAAATCCTTTTGGAGCATATAACTGATTTCGCCCGGCTTTCCGGTAATGTTGCTGCCGTTGAGCAATACCCTGCCACTGTCGGGCTTGTATATTCCCGACAGTACATTGAACAAAGTAGTTTTACCTGCGCCGCTAACACCCAGCAGGCTGACAATTTCTCCCTCGTTTAGGGTGATGGATACATTCTGCAGCACCTGCTTTTCGCCAAAGCTTTTATTTACTTTTTCTGCCTTTAGTAATTCCATAGTTTATGATAGATAATCGTTTGTAAAGTACTGGTCCAGCTGAAGCTCTTTTTCTACCAGCTTTTCGTCATTTAGCCATTTGTAAAATGCGTTCCAGCGAGCAGGGTCGATATATCCCCACTGCTTTGCATCGGCAATATATTCGTTTGACATATACTTTTGGCTTTCTATTACCAGTTTTTCACTGCCAACCAATGAGCCGGTGTCGTCGCCGGCAATAAGGATGTCGGCAGCCTTGTTTGGATTCTTGATAGCGTATTCGTAGCCCTTCTTGGTAGCCTCCAGGAATGCCTTGACTGTGTCCGGGTCATTCTTGATGAGTTCATTGTTTGCTACAAGAACAGGTGAGTAGTAGTCGAATACAGGGTTAATATCCTTGAAGAAGAAGGTGTCCACATCAATATTGTTGATTTCTGCATTCTTTACGCCCCAGCCGTAGTACACCCATATAGCGTGGCTTGGATTTGCGTTAACATCCTGTGCCTCGTCGGTTACAGTGTTGGGTATCAGCTTAACCTTGGACCAGTCGCCACCGTCCTGGGTAACTACATTTTCCATCATTGCAAGCTCGATAGGGGACTCCCATGTTAAAAATTCGTTACCCTCAAGGCCCTTTGGTCTGTCCATACCTGAGCCCTTTTTTGAGATAATGCAGGATGAGTTGTGCTGAAGAAGTGCTGCCACTGCAGTAACCTCCATTGGTGAGTCGGATACAAATCCGGCAGCCAGCAGGTCTTGATAGCCTACGGCAAATTGCACCTGACCTGATGAGCAGGCAGCGATTGCATCGCCCTCCGGTGGTTGCACAATCTTTACATCGAGGCCGGCATCGGCATAGTATCCGTTAGCCAGTGCAACATACATACCGGTGTGATTTGTGTTTGGTGTCCAGTCAAGGGACACGGTTATTTCCTTTTTCTCTTCCTGCGGGGTGTCTTCTTTGTTATCATTCTTTGCGCAGGACACAAAGCTGAATGCCAGCACCAGTGTCATAACCAGTGCAATAATCTTGTTAAACTTTTTCATTTTATTTTGACCTTTCTTTTTTATTCCATGGCATACATGCTCTTTCCAGCAGAGTCACTATGCCCATTAGTGCCAGGCTTATAGCTGAGATGAATACTATGACAGCGAACATTTTGTCAAAGGCGTATGCCTTTTTTACACGGGTCATATATACACCCAGTCCTTCAAATCCGCCCAGCCATTCGCTGACCACTGCTCCCACAACGGCATAGGACGCAGAAATTCTAAGTCCCGAAAAGAATGATGCCGTAGCATTTGGCAGTTTTACATAACTGAATATTTGGAGTCGGTTGGCTCCCATCGCACGCATTAGATTTATTGCGTCAGGGTCAACGCTTTCATATCCGGTTAGTAATCCTATTGCGATAGGAAAAAATGTTGTGATTACAACAAGGGTGATTTTTGGTGCCATGCCAAATCCCATCCATAGCACCAACAGAGGGGCTATGGCTATGGTTGGTATGGTTTGGGTAACCACCAGTACGGGATATAATGCCTTTTTTAGCCAATCGAATCTGTCCATTAGGCTGGATACCACAAATGCAATGCCTATGCCTATCAGCAGTCCGTACATTGTTTCTTGCAGGGTGATTGCAGCCTGCTTCATCATAATGGCAAAGTTGTCCACAAATGCCTTTACTACATCCACAGGTGATGGCAGCATATACGCAGGTACCAGCTGTGCATCACAACACAAGAACCAAATTATGATTATTACTGCCACTGCACATAATGGCGCTGTCTTATTGGTGATGCTTTGTAACTTTTTTGTCAATGGTCAATACCTCTCCCTCAGGATTGTACACTACCTTGATGTATGCGCTCACACTACCACAGCCTGCATTGATAGCAACCTTTTGGCAGTTGGTGACAATTTCCATCAACTGGTCGTAGCTCTCGCCCTCAATAGTGGTCTCGAACGGACCTACATAGCAGTTGAGACCGGTTGATTTTATGTACGCAATAACCTCGTCAACAATGCGAATAAGCTCGTCCTCATCATTGACGCTTGGCAGTACCTGAATAGCAACACTTGCCTTCATTCCTATTTCCTCCCATATTAGTATTACTCAATAGGTCAAAAGAAAAAGCACCCACAAAATATGGGTGCATTACTATCTTATATCGTCTTCCTACGCTGGCATTATCCAACAGGTTAGAAGGGTATAATCTCAGCCTTTCGGCACCCCTGACTTATTAAGTTAAACACATTTTACAACCAAAGTTACTTTTTGTCAATAAAAAAATAGGCAACAGCCATATCCGTTGCCTATATGTTGGATTACAGTACCTTGGACAAAAAGTCAACCAGTCGCGGGTCCTTAGGTGCAGAAAAGATTTGTTCCGGTGCACCCTGTTCCAGGATTTTGCCCTCGTCCATAAAGATTACGCGAGTAGCAACCTCCTTGGCAAATCCCATCTCGTGGGTAACAATTACCATTGTCATACCGTCCTTTGCCAAATTCTTCATTACCTGAAGAACTTCTCCTACCATTTCAGGGTCCAGGGCTGATGTGGGCTCGTCAAACAGCATTACATCGGGCTCCATACACAGGGCACGCACAATAGCCACCCTTTGTTTTTGGCCACCTGATAGCTGGCTGGGATAAGCGTCGGCTCTGTCTGCAAGGCCAACCTTCTCCAGCAGCTCCATTGCCTTAGCCTCTGCTTCTTCCTTAGTTTTGCCAAGGAGCTTGATAGGTGCGATGGTAAGATTTTTCATTATTGTCAGGTTTGCAAACAAGTTGAAGTGCTGGAATACCATACCCATCTTTTGTCTGTGCTTGTTAATATCTGTTTTTGGGTGGGTGATGTCCTCCCCCTCAAAGATAATTTTGCCCTCGCTGGGTAACTCCAGCAGGTTGAGAGAACGAAGCATAGTGGATTTTCCCGAGCCGGATGGACCGATTATTACCACAACCTCACCTTTCTCTATTTCAAGGTCGATTCCGTCCAATGCCTTGACAGTGTGGTTTAGGTAATGCTTCTTTAGGCCGGTAACTTGAATAAGTGCATTATCGCTCATTTTTGCGCAGCCTCCTTTCAAGCTTTCCGAATAGGCTGGATAGTCCCATTACCATAATCAGGTATATAGCGGCTACTGTCAGCAGTGGCATATAGTATTGGTATGTTGCCCCGGCAATGCTATTACCGGCCTTAGTCAAATCGGTAACGGCTACATAGCCTGCAACAGATGTCTCCTTTAGCAGAGTGATGAATTCGTTGAGTAGAGTGGGCAGTACAGCCTTGAACATCTGCGGTATTATTATGTATCTCATTGTTTGAAAATAATTAAAGCCGATGGACCTGCCTGCCTCGAACTGACCGGGGTCAATGGACATAATACCGCCACGGAATATTTCGGCAACATAAGCGCCTGAATTAACACCAAATGCGAATATACCTACCATAACTCCGTTGGATGATGACTTGAATATAATGAAGTAACAGATAAGCAGCTGAACAACAACCGGCGTTCCACGGATTACTGTAAGATAAATCTTGCATATACCGTTGATAAACTTCATTACTGCGTAGCCTGGGCCGCCCTTGAACTTCATTTGTTCTTCATTTTTGTCGAATGAACTGCGTACTGCAGCAACTAAAACACCTATTACAACACCGATGATTAGAGCAAACACGGTGATAATCAGTGTGTTGCCCAATCCACTTAGCATTTGCTTCCATCTGTCCTTTTGTACAAAGCAAATCTGGAATTGACGCTGGAGTGTATCCAGTATAGTTGCTACACTTGCGTTGATTATATACATATCTTAACTCCTAATAAAAAGGACGGCTAAATAACCGCCCTTGTAATTAGCTGTTTGTATTACTCAGCAGTGATGTACTTGTTGAGGATTTTTTGTACTGTACCGTCTGCGATAAGCTCCTCAAGAGCAGCGTTAACCTTCTCCTCAAGCTCCTTATCGTTCTTGTTAAAGCAGATTGCATAATCCTCCTCAGCGTATGCTGTGTCGAGAATCTTAAGACCTTCATTTTCTGCAACAAAAGCCTGTGCAGGCTGGTTGTCTATGATTACGCAGTCAATCTTGCCGGATACAAGTGCCTGAACTGCAGAAGCGCCGTTCTGGAACTCTGATACAGCCTCTACGCCGTAGTCATCCTCTGCATAGATACAGCCTGTGGTAGCAACCTGTACACCAATCTTAGTTTTGGAAGAAATGTCGTCTACAGATTTGATAGCGCTGTCTTCCTTAACGATGATGGACTGGATGCCCTTTGCGTATGAGGTGGAGAAGTTAACTGACTCAAGTCTTTCGTCGGTAACTGTCATGCCGGCCATACCCATATCATACTTGCCTCCCTGAACGCCCGGGATGATTGAGTCAAACTCGGTGTCAACAATCTCAAGCTCCATACCCAGTTTATCAGCGATAGCCTGTGCAATCTCTGCGTCGATACCTACTATCTTGCCGCCCTCATTGTATTCGTATGGAGGGAAGGTAGCGTTTGTTGCCATTGTAAGTTTGTTTGTTTCTGTGTCAGATGAACATGCTGCAAATGCAAATGCTACTGTAGCTACAGCAAGAACAACGCACAAAATTTTCTTCATTGTCTTCATAATTTTTCTCCTTATGATAATTATTTATACATTAAAGTATGCACATAAAATACCACAATCCTTTTATAATGTCAACCCGGAATGTGTATTTATACACCAAATTAATAAATATTCATTTTCGCGCTTTTTTAAATTAGCACTTTACTTTGGTAAAGAAATAAAGTATAATAGTGCTACCAAACAGAAATGAGGTATTATGTTATGAAAAATGTAAAAAGAATTATTGCCATCCTTATGGCCGTTGTAACTGTGGCAGTTGCATTTGTGGGCTGCTCATCAAACAAGGCAGAAAAGACTGATTCCGAAAAGATTGCCGAAAAGGGCAAGCTCATAGTAGGTATTACCGACTTTGCGCCTATGGACTATAAGGACGAGAACGAAAACTGGATTGGCTTTGACGCCGATATGGCTGCCGCTTTTGCCAAGTCGCTGGGCGTTGAGGTTGAGTTTGTTGAGATTGAGTGGGACAACAAGGTGTTCGAGCTTGACAACGGCACAATTGACTGTGTATGGAATGGTATGACTCTCACTGACGAGGTTAAGTCTGCAATGGATTGCTCACAGGCATACTGCAATAATGCACAGGTAGTTATCGTTAACAAGGATGTTGCTGATAAGTATAAGACCGCCGAGGATTGCAAGGAACTGAGTTTTGCTGTTGAGAGTGGTTCTGCAGGTCAGGCTGAGGCAAAGGCAAACGGCTTTACCTATACCGAGGTTAAGGACCAGGCTACCGCACTTATGGAAGTTAAGGCAGGCACATGCAACGCCGCTATTATTGACTCACTTATGGCTGCTGCAATGGTAGGCGAGGGCACATCTTACGCTGACCTTACATACACAGCTGCACTCAATTCCGAGGAGTACGGTGTAGGCTTCCGCAAGGGCTCCGACCTTGTACAGAAGCTTAACGATTTCTTTGCTGCATCAAAGGCAGATGGCTCTATGGAGGCATGTGCCGAGAAGTATGGCGTACAGGCTGCACTTATTAAATAATTATAATGAATTAAAAATGCTTGGCAGGGGGCAATTTTGGTTGCCCTCTGTTATGTTGTCTATAAGGAACGATTATGCTTAACACATTTATTGAACAATTCCCGATAGTATTCAAGGCGCTGAATATGGGATTTCTGCAAACCTTTAAGTTATTTGCAGTGTCACTATTGGGTGCAGTGCCTCTTGGCTTGATTATATCCTTCGGCTCTATGTCAAAGTTTAAGCCTATCAGCGCTGTGGTAAAGTT
>JBJEPK010000002.1:0-4152 GCA_051881195.1 Eubacterium sp.
TACGGCAAAGCGATAACCGAGGAGATGCAGCGAAAGTACTGGACTTTATCTATGACGAATCCGATAGACCGTTTGCGTTGATCTACACTAACGGCGCGGCCGATCCTGTTACATACTACTATGTGCTGAATATGCAGGGCGATGTAGTTGGTTTGGTTGATGAAAACGGAGTCTTTGTAGCGCAATATACATATAACGCATGGGGTGAGATTCTAGATATTAGTGGTGATATGGCAGCTATCAATCCCCTGCGCTATCGCGGATATTATTACGATACCGAAACAGGCTGGTATTATCTCCAGTCTCGCTACTATGACCCCGTAACCCACCGTTTCATCAACGCCGACAGCTATGCCAGCACGGATTCTACAGACGCAATTGCCTGTAATATGTTTGCCTACTGCGGCAATAGCCCTGTGCTCGGATATGACCCCTCCGGTTGCCGCCCAAGCTGGGAACGGCGGTACGGCGATGGACTTGTTGAATATACCGATACAGGAACAGGGAGATATGTATCATATGACATACCTCTATATTATTCTACTGACAGCGACCCGAGCGGTTTTAATTGTGTGGCATTTTCTTTAGGTGTAAAATTTTGGTTAAATGTCGGCGATATTTCGGGGAAAGAGCTTACCAGCATGGATATAAGCACTGTATCATCAGTCTTTATTTCCGATGTTAAAGCACTTGGCTGGGATATCCACGAAGTTGATTTCTCTTACAGGTTACATGAGGGTGAGTACTTAGTTGCTTTACGAACGGGTATAGAGGACTATCATTTTATGCTCTGCAATAATGGAATATGGATGCAAAAAAATGGAACCTTGCCTCCTGCCGAGGTAGGAATCGGGAACCCTGCACTATGGGATTGGAACAAACCTGCAAATGTATTGCGCCACACCGACAGTGGGAGATATGAAGCACTGGTTTTTGGGTATTATGAAAATTACTATGATAGTAAGACCGTGTTTTTTGCAATTAAACCTCGGTAAGCTTGTATTAATTTATAGTGGAGGTCGTACAATGAAAAAAATATCTATGCTTTTACTTGGCGTTCTGCTTTGCATCGTCTTATCTGCTTGTGCTGAGGAAACGGATAAAACAACGATATTTGACACAAGCGCGATGGGCCGTTTTGATAAAATAATCGAATACGTAGTAAAGGAAGAGACATATAACGGTGAAGGACAGTTTCCAACACTTCAAGAGATTAGGCAAATGTATTCCGGAAGAATCTTTTCTATGGATGATTTCTCATTGCTGGAGCCTGGAGTGTCAACATCGTCTGATATAGATAATCTTACACCGTATTATCTCTGTACGCCTTATGCTGTTGGGGATGTATATCAATATCCTGCTGCAGATGGCAACTATATCTATATCGTTTGTACTGGGAGAGTGGAGGCAATATTTATGACAGACAGCTCACAGTTCGTCGGTTCTGTAGAGTTTTCTTCTATGATGAAAGATCCTTCTTTAAGACCACCCGTTGGGCGTTGGAAGTGAGAAAACGATCTTCTTAAATGGGCCCTAAAGTACGGTAGTCGGTGTTGCACGGAACGTTAACAGGCGGATGGTCATACAGCAACCTCCTGCCCGTAAAAAAGTACGCTTAATTTGTAAAAAACGGTCAAATTTGCCATCACAGCTTCTATTTCAATACTGAAGCAAAATTCTATTATTTGCAGTCTCGCTATTATGACCCCGTAACCCACCGCTTTATCAATGCCGACAGCTATGCTTCTACCGCCCAAGGCATCCTCGGCTACAATATGTTTGCATATTGCAACAACAATCCGGTTGCTTGCGCCGATCCCCGTGGCAACATACCGAATGTTAACCTCATTGCAACGGATAGTGGGTCATTGCCAGGACACCTTAGGGCTTATTTTCGTTTTTTGGAAGCTGAGCGCGTTGAAGAGGAAGCGCGTAAAAATGGGGACTATGTTTGCGAGCAAAAGGCAGTGTTTTATGCGCCGTCTATTTCACATGAGGGAATACGTTTTAAGACGATGGTATCTTCATCTAAGACGCATATATCTGTTAAAAATGTATCTCTCGACGTGGATATGTTAACGGCAGATGCGAGCACTGAGATTTCATACGATCACCTGAAGTGCCATGCAGGCGTTTATTTGGGAGAATCAACTTGGACAATAAATTTGTTTGGTAATATATCTATATCATTAGGTGGTAGTGTTGGAGTTGGTGCACATTTTGATTCTTCCTTTTCCGGCATTACTGTAGGAACAGCTGTTGGACTTGGATTTGTTTTTTCTGTTAATTGGGGAGTTGTGAGTGAAGGAATTTCTTCAGAAATTGATAGCAACGAAAGGAGAGTTGAGTAATGATGACATTTAAGAAAATAATACTGCATCCGGCGGCTGTCGTTTTGGCGTTGATTCCGATTATAAATCTGATATATTTTGTGCTGTTTTTTGCATTCGCTTCGGCAAAAAAGCTGATTGGTTTTTTGTTTGGCGCAACAGCCTGTTCCATGATTTTTTTCTGGATTTCCCACCGTTTTCTGCCGGATAGATACGAGTTTCTTGCGTTCTACATAATAACGGTACTTTTATCTGCTACAGCATATTATTTGCTGCGAGCAGTCTTAAAAGGGCAAAACGGACTCCCAAAAACTTTTAAGATGCGCCTTATAATCGGTGCAGGGATTGTACTATTTATCGGTGTAGTGGGTGTTGTCATGACAAATGTTGTTGATTTACAGCCACAGACCGAAACTTTGCTGCAAGCGATTATTGACAATGATGAGGAGGCGTTCCAAACTGTCAGCTACAAAGATGAGCTGACATTGAGTGCTGTCCGGCGCGCATTGGACGAGCAGGGAATCACGCTGCACGGGTCACTCCAATGGCTGTCGACCGGAGAATTGACCGTCAGTGGCAGAAACGGGGAAACTCTGCAAACCGCCGAGTATACTTTTCAAATTGGCAACGAAAAATACATCGTTCAAGTTACATATCGAATCTCTGATTCGTGCGAAGGAATCTCGGAAATTGTGATAAGGAAAGTGTAAAGCAGGTTTTGTATAAAGACGGAACGAACCGGACACCGGGGTAGTAAAAAGGATGAGAATACTAAATTGTTCGAAAGTTGGTGTAAAATCAAATACGAAATAGACTTCTGTTTGTCCTGTACTGTATAATAATGATTCTCAGCTGTACAGGTTGCCGGTTAAACGGGATATGCCGCAGCAACCTTTAACCTTCTGGAAAACGCCTCCTTTGAGCATAGCACGACAATTCCCGCCGCTAGCGGCTACGGTTGGTATAAGGCAGGAGACACGACAATTGCTTCAGATATCGAAACCTTCTTTGGCAATCGCGTTGTCTGTCTCAGCGGAAGCGGAGCGCAGCGGGTAAATCAGAACATTACATTGAATCTCCCGTTGGATTCTACGTTCATTCTTTCCGCGTGGGCGAAGGCGAATGCGCTGCCGGGGAGTGTGGCAGACGAGCCTACATCGACTGATCCATATTTCGGACTGATAATTCGTCTCTATTTCTCCGACAATACCTCCGAAGTTCACTATTTCCCGTTTGATCCCTACGATTCCGACTGGCAGTATACGCAGGGAATTGTTGTGCCGAAGAAAACCGGAAATGTCACGATCCGCTCGGCCGCAATTGTTGCCGCGTATGATAATAATGCAAACACAGCGTATATCGACAATATCTCCCTGCGGTTAGAGCCGGCACAGACCTACCGCTATGACAGCAACGGAAATATCATTTGCGCGACCTCGTCCGGAAGCGGCTCAGAATCAAGCACCTATTCCGGCGTGGATCTTACGCAGTACACCGCTGCCAACGGCAACAAGATCACATATACCTATAACGACAAACACGATGTGCAAACAGCCACTGTCGCAGGTGCGAAAAACACCTATTCCTATAACACCTCCGGCAATGTGACAAACTCCAAGCTGACGGCAACCGGCGAAACGAAATACATGGAAAGCGCAGCAGCGATTTCCGCAGATCGCAACCATACAGTATCATCAACCGATGTCAACGGCAACACAACATACTATACTTATGACAGCTATCTTGAAAAGCCGACTGAGGTCACCAATGCCAAAGGGCAAACGCTCTGTTATACATATAATGTGCGCAATGGCAGACCGGC
>JBJEPK010000003.1:0-4013 GCA_051881195.1 Eubacterium sp.
CACAAATAGCAGTGCTCAAGGAAGCACTTGAACTCTTTGTTATGAAATACAACCCTAACATAAACAAATAGGAGGAAACAAAATGAAAAAGCGAATTTTGAGCATAGTATTGGCAATATGCTTGGTTTTGTCTTGCATTCCGATAACTGTATTTGCAGCTAATGCCGACGCTACCGAGCTGCAAAACATTCTAAACAGCGGTGGCACAGTAACACTGAGCAAGGATTATACCATCGACACTACTATGAACGTGACAAACACCGTTACCCTTGACCTTAACGGTCACGTAATTAAAATGACCGGCAGCGGCAGTGTGATTAAAGTTGGCAGCGGCGGAAATCTGACGATGACTGATAGCAACAAGACTGCAACTCATACAGACAGCACTTTACCTGCCGGCGGCGTGATAACCGGCGGCAATGCAACGATCGGCGGCGGCGTGTATAGTAACAGTGGCAGTTTTACCATGACCGGCGGCACCATTGCAAATTGCAGTGCAGAAATGGGCAGCGGCGTATGCGTTGCTTATGGTTCCTTTACCATGACCGGCGGCACCATTGAAAATTGCAGCGCAGGAACTTACGGCGGTGGAATATGTGGCAGCACCAACGGTAACATTACCATGACCGGCGGCACCATTAAGAATTGTACGGTAACAACTTCTGATTATACCTATGGCGGTGGCGGCGTGTTTAACAACGACTCCTTTACAATGAGCGGCGGCGTGATTGAAAACTGCAATGCTGCGTCAAGCAGCGGTGGCGGCGTGTATAACAACGACTCCTTTACAATGAGCGGCGGCGTGATTGAAAACTGCAGTGCTGCGTCAAGCAGCGGTGGCGGCGTGTTTTCACAAGGAGACTTTTCGATGAGCGACACCGCAATAATCCGAGGCTGCAGCGCAAAATATGGCGGCGGCGTGCGAGCCTATTCCGGCACCTTTACCATGACCGGTGGCACCATTGAAACTTGCACATCAACGGATGGAGCATCTGATGCTATGGTAATTCCTAGAGAATCATCCTTTCTCGCAAACGGCGGTATTGTTAAAGGCACGGCTTTTATTCCTAAATATTCCATAATTAACACCACAAGCACCGATAGCTATACCAAGTTCTATGACGAGGTTGCAAACAACGGCACAATCAGCGGCGGCGTCTACTACGGCGGAATTCAAGGCTCCGGCACGGTAAACGACACATATTACACCGTCAGCTTTGACCTTAACGGCGGTAGCGGCTCCATACCCACCCAGTGGTTTGTCAATGCAAGCAACGCAACGGCGCTTCAGCCTACCGAGCCCACAAAGGAAGGCTTTTTGTTCGCAGGCTGGTACAACGGCGACACCAAATATGATTTTACCCAACCTGTCACAAGTAACATCGCGCTGACTGCAAGGTGGATTAACGGTAATGTTTCCACCGAGGCTGAATTAAGAGAAGCTATTGATGTAGGTGTTAACCCCATCAAGATGGTAAGCGACATCAAGCTTTCAAGCTTGCTTAACCTGACCGATAAGATTGTTACTATCGACCTTAACGGTTATGTTATCACAGGTGACATCAAGTTAGCTGATAACTCTGCTGCTCCGGAGTCTATACTAACTCTTATTGACAGCAGACCGACCGCAACTCATACAGACAGCTCTCTGCCGGTGGGTGGTGTGGTAAAAGGTGATATCACGCTGACTCGCGGAAGCGGTAGTGTAAGCCATCTTTACGGTAACGGCGGTACTGTGACAGGAATGGCCTCTATGCCCAGCTATGCAGGAGGAATTTACTGCACAAGCGACACCCCTACTGCTTATAAGGGCTATGCGGGTAATTACGGCACAATCCACGGCGGCATCTTCTACGCTGGCATCAATGAGAGTTGTATCAAGGAAAAGACCGTGACATTTATGAACGGTAGCAGCCGTTACGCACTTGAGGTCGTAGCAGACGGCAATAAGGTGGTTGCACCTCTCTCTCCGTCAGTTAAGACCGGATATAAAACCTTTGACGGCTGGTACAATGGCGATACAAAATACACATTCGGCTCTACATTAAGCGAAAATATTACCTTGACGGCAAAATACGGCAATCCGATAACATATAATATATCCTATAATTTAGACGGCGGCACATCAACAAACCAAACAACCTATAATGTGGAAAGTGACGCTATCACGCTGAACAATCCTACAAAGACCGGCTACACCTTTACCGGTTGGAGCGGAACAGGCTTAACCGGCGAGGATAATATGACCGTTACCATTGCTAAGGGCAGTACAGGTAACAGAACTTATACAGCACATTATACCGAGAATAGTGATTACACCGTTGCATTTGATACCAACGGCGGAAGCAGCATAAGTGACAAAACAAGCGTTAAATGGACGGGTAAGGTGCTTGATGGCATTACTGCTCCCACAAAGGACGGCTGGGAATTTATCGGTTGGAAATGCGGAAACGTGACAGTAACTGCTGACACCGCATACTGTGACTTGGTTACAAAGGATACCACTGCAAGCGTTACACTTGTTGCACAGTGGAAGGACATTGCCCCACCCACAGGTGAAATCAGCATCGGCACAAACAAATGGACCGAATTCCTTAACAATATTACCTTTGGACTGTTCTTCAAGGATACGCAGACGGTAACAATCACTGCAAGCGACAACAGCGGCGAAGACGCTACAATAGAATATCTGTTAAGCGACAAAGAGCTTACTACTGCTGACCTTGATAAAGCCACCTTTACCGCATACAATGATACATTCAGTATCAACCCCGATAACGAGTATGTGATTTATGCAAGGCTGACTGATACTAAAGGAAATGCGGCATATATCAATTCGAGCGGTATTGTGCTTGACGCTACTGCTCCTGTGATTTCCGGCGTTGAAAACGGCAAGACCTATTGCTCCGCACAGACGGTTACCGTTACGGATCAATATCTTGACAGCGTGACGGTTAACGGCACAGAGGTTACACTTGACTTAAATAATCAGTTTACACTCAATCCGGCAGAGGGTACACAGACAATCGTTGCCACCGACAAGGCAGGCAATGTATCTGCCGAAATGATTGTAACGGTCAATGACGGACACACCTACGAATGGCAGAGTGAAAACGGACAATATTGGCAGAAATGTAAATACTGCGATGATGAAACTGCCAAAAAGGATATTCCGACCTTTACAATAGACGCTCCCGACACAGTATGCAGAACGCAGGACTGCGAAGCAAGCGTTTTATTGCCAGACAATATTCCCGACGCAGTATTGGCCTTTGAGTTTATAGGTCTCGGCGGAGGACTCGATATGACTGTTGAGGACGGCAAGCTGTACGCAGTTCTTACAGCCAACAGTTATCCTAAAGTTGAAAACAGATTCGATTTTGTTGTATATGCAACAACAGATGACGGCTTCTCCTTCACGGTAAGAAAGACTGTTGAAATCCAAAATGAACACTCAGGCGGCGAGGCAACATGCGTAGCGAAAGCAATCTGCGAGGTTTGCGGTGAGGAATACGGCGATTTAGACCCCTATAATCATACTGGTGCGGAAATCCGAGACGCAATAGAGCCAACTTGCACAGAACAGGGTTATTCAGGCGATACATACTGCAATGGCTGTGGAGTTTTGTTAGCAACAGGAGCAGTTTTAGATATAACACCCCATAATTACAGTAGAACTGTTGTTGAACCAACAGAAAATAAACAAGGCTATACGAAATATGTTTGCACCGACTGCGGATATTCTTATGTGGGTGATATAACAGATTATGCATCTGACAACAGTGCTCTTATTTCTGCTTTAGAAACAATTGCAAATTATTCGGAAGAAGACTACTCAACCGATTCCTTTGCAAATTTACAAGCCATCTATAATCAATTTTCTTCAATGGCAACAGGTTCTTATGCACAAATTGAAATTGACAATGCAGTATTTGATTTGCTGACAGCAATTTCAAAGCTTGAGCCGTATTTGAATTTGAATGTATCGGCACCTAACGGAGCATTTACGGTTA
>JBJEPK010000004.1:0-20017 GCA_051881195.1 Eubacterium sp.
CCGTTCGGTAGAAATGGCAAAAAAATATTCTGTAGAACTTGAGGTTCTTTCATCATTAAATCCTATTCCGGGTACCATTGTTAAGGAGGTAGCAAAAATGGAAAAAATGTTAATTCGTGGTGTAACTAAGGACAAGGACGTTGCTCTTGTTTCAGTTCTTGGCGTAAAGGATAATCCGGGCGTTGCTTTTAACCTTTTCTCAAAGCTAAGCCAAAAGAATATCAATGTTGATATTATTCTTCAGTCATTCGGTCGCGATAATACAAAGGACATTGTATTTACCGTCAGCAAGGATAACGGCCCCGTTGCAGTTGAATTATTAAAGGACACTTCTGCGCTTCAGGATGCAAAAATTGTGTGCGATACCTCTGTGGCAAAGGTCTCCATTGTCGGTGCCGGTATGGAGTCACATCCGGGTACAGCAACAAAGATGTTTGAGGCTCTTTATGAGCGCGACATTAATATCAAGATGATTTCTACATCGGAAATTAAGATTTCTGTCATTATCGACGCTGAGGATGCTGACCGTGCAGTATCTGCTGTGCACAACGCATTCATCCCTAATGATTAATACAGAGCGCATTATGAGAGGTCCGTCGGACCTCTTTTTTTATTACAAATTTGTAATGGAAGTGGCATATAGTATATGTTATTATGTAGATAGTAGATTAGTACATACGATAGGAGTACAATATGGATATTTTTTTGTTAGAGGATGACAGCGCTATTGCTATGGGTCTGTCATATTCCCTCAGCAACGAGGGGTACACCGTCACTGTTGCCAGGTCGGTTGCAGAGGGTATGGATATTATTGCCAAACAGAGCTTTGCGCTGTATTTGTTGGATTTGACTCTGCCCGACGGCAGCGGCTACGATGTTTGCAAAGCTATTAAGGAAAAGGGCGACCTGCCGGTAATCTTTCTCACTGCCTATGACGACGAGGTTAATGTTGTTATGGGATTTGACTTGGGTGCTGATGATTACATTACCAAGCCCTTTAGACTCAAGGAATTGTTGGTGAGAATAAAGAGCGTTTTGCGCCGATACAATAAGGACTATAACGACGGAATTATGAGAATTAAGAATTTGACCATCAGCACTAATGAGGCAAAGGTTTACAAGGATGGTACAGAGATTGTGCTCACTGCAATGGAGTACAGATTGTTGCTGATACTCCTCAGTAACAGAGGCAAGGTGCTGTCCCGTTCTCAACTGTTGGAGAATATTTGGGATGTTGAGGGCGATTTTGTGGAGGACAATACTCTCACAGTGTATATCAAGCGACTTAGAGACAAGATAGAGGAGAAGCCAACTGACCCGCAGCTTATCAAAACGGTGAGAGGTCTTGGCTACGTGATAGAAAATGATTAATAAGGATATAAAATTACTGATTATATTTGGCGTGGGAGCCACCGTGTTATGCTCGGCGGTATGCGCGTTTTTTAACATTTGGTGCGGGTTGATATGCTTTGTGCTTGGGCTGGTAATCACATGCTTGTTTTACTGTATTACCCGTGGCAGATATGCTGATTTGTACGAGCTTAACAATTATTTGGCACAGATTTGCAGTGGCAATTACGACCTGGATATTAGTGACAATATGGAGGGTGAGCTGTCCATTCTGAAGAATAATTTGTACAAGGTTATTACATTGCTAAAAACTCAAAATGAGATGCTGGCCAACGACAAGATACAGCTGGCAGATTCCCTGGCAGATATTTCCCACCAGCTAAAAACTCCGTTGACCTCTATGATGGTGATGACTGATCTGCTAAAGGCAGAGCCAACCGATGGCAAAACAGGAGAGTTTGTATCGGTAATTGATACCCAGTTGGAAAAGATGAGCTGGCTGATTACCAATTTGCTCAAGCTTTCAAAGCTGGATGCCGGAACAGTTGAGCTGGCATTTGCACAGCACAGTATAACCGATGTTGTGAATGCCTGTCTCAGTCCGTTTTTGTTGACATTGGAGCTAAAAAATATTACCGTCAATTGCAATATTGATGATTTTGAATTTTGCGGCGATAGTAACTGGACTGTTGAGGCTATCCAAAATGTATTCAAAAATTGTATTGAGCATACCCAAAAGGACGGCCTACTGTCCATATCTACAAATTGTACAAATGTTTATGATGAGTTGGTTATCAGTGACAATGGCTGTGGAATAAAAAAGAAGGATTTGCCCCATATTTTTGAGCGCTTTTATCATGGCGAAAATTCTTCCGGCGAGAGTGTGGGAATAGGTCTTGCCTTGGCAAAAGCAGTGCTGGAAAAAGAAAGAGCGTCCATTTCTGTGGACAGTGTATGCGGCGAGGGAACCACCTTTAGCATCAAATTCTACAAGTATTTAGTGTAAAGTAATGTGACAATATTGTAATTTTTGTTTCACCGGATTGTAAGATTGGCAGGATATACTGTAGGCAACGAAGGGAGATAATAACTATGAAAATTCTTGAAGTAAAAAATTTATCAAAGATTTATGGCAAGGATGATACAATGGTAAAAGCACTGGATAATGTGTCATTCTCAGTCAATCAGGGTGAGTTCGTTGCTATTATAGGACCATCAGGCTCCGGCAAGTCAACATTGCTGCATATCTTAGGCGGAGTGGATAGTCCGACTGAAGGCTCTGTGGTAATCAACGGTACGGATATTTCTACTCTGGACGAGACTGCACTGGCTATTTTCAGGCGCAGACAGATAGGACTGATTTATCAGTTTTATAATCTAATACCCATCCTCACTGTGGAAGAAAACCTTACATTACCGCTACTGCTGGATGGCAGAAAACCAAACAAAAAGCAGATTGCTTCGCTGGTAAAAACCTTGGGCCTTGAGGACAGAGTATCCCACCTGCCTAATCAGTTGTCAGGCGGACAACAGCAGAGAGTATCCATAGGCAGAGCCTTGGCAAACAATCCTGCATTGATGCTGGCTGACGAACCTACAGGAAATTTGGACAGTGAAAACAGTAAGGAGATAGTGTCCCTGCTGCGTTCGTTCAACAGAGAGCATAACCAAACTGTAATTATCATTACTCACGATGAGCGCATTGCCAATTCTGCCGACCGCATTATCGCTATTGAGGATGGCAGGATAATCAGAGATGAGGTGAGAGCGTGAATATAGTAAACAAGCTAACGGCTCGCCACCTTAAGGAAAATAAGGGGAGGTCGGTAGTTACAGCTTTTGGTATAATAGTGTCCGTTGCTATGATTACGGCTGTATTTGTTGCCATTGCCTCCTTTATGAATTTGTTTAGCGATGTTACTGTATTGTCCCGCGGTGATTATATTGCGAAATTGTATGGCGCCGACGAGAGTTGTGTACAGCAGCTGCGTGATGATGAGCGCATCAGCACCGTGGGTATCCAGGTCAGTGATTATCGCCGGTTCAAGCTGGATGATGCAAAGAGCGACCGCCCGGTCACAGGCTCAATGCTTGCCGCAAACGACGATGCGCTGGGGATGTATATTCGTGCCGACTATGACGGCACCTTGCCTGCTAACGAAAACGAGATTGCCGTTGAGCAAGAGTTTATTGACAAAAATAATCTGGATTGGAAAATCGGTGATACAGTATCCATTCCTTGCGGTGACAGATTTGTTCTTGACAAAAACGGAAACGAGGTGCCGGCGTTAGGTGAATATACCGAGGGCGAGTCCTTTAGAATCACCGGTATCGGCAAATACAAAATTACTGCCATCCTCCATAACAATGCCCCCACAATGAATTACAGTATTGTATGCGGCCTTACTCGGATTCCAAAGGATAATTTTGTCACATCGTTCCAGCTGAAGAAGTTGGATCACCGGACTAAGGATGTTGTTGATGAGATTCTAAAGACCTAAAATGCTACCGAGACAGATATAAACAATGATTTGCTGGACTGTTATTTTTCCTTTGCAAAGGGAAGCACCAGCGCAATGCTGCTGCCCATGGTTGCCATTGTGTTGGCAATAATAATGGTGGCATCGGTGGTGCTGATATACAATGCTTTTGCAATGTCTTTGTCAGAAAAGGTAAAGTACCTTGGTATGCTTTCCTCCGTTGGTGCAACAAAGCGACAAAAGAGACTGTCAATCTATTATGAGGGATTTTTGCTGGGTCTTATTGGTCTGCCTGTTGGCATCTGTGCCGGTATTTTGGGTATTGGCATTACTCTCAAATTGCTGGGCAAAAGGATAATATCCACCGGAATGCTGATGGGCGTCAGCGACAGTAATGTCAGTATGAAGATAGTTGTGCCGTTTTGGGTATTGGTGGGTATTATCGTTATCAGTACGCTAACAATATTCATTTCCTGTGCAATTCCGGCAAAAAAAGCATCCAATATTACACCTATTATGGCGCTTCGCCAAACTAATGAGATAAAGGTTAAGAGCCGCAAATTGCGGTCGCCTAAAATTGTAAAATTGTTGTTCGGTTATGAGGGCGAATTAGCTCATAAAAATTTGAAGCGTAATGGCCGTAAGGCAAGAGTAATTACAGTATCCATTGCACTTTCTGTAATTCTGTTCCTGTCTTGCAATTATTTTTGCGATATGTTTATGAGGGCTGCCGATGTTGAGACGATGCCATACCAGGTTGGCTGCTTCTTTGATTCAAAGGAGTATGACAACAGGGACAAAATCCTAAAGGGAATTAACGGTATTGATGGCGTTGATGATGCCTATTGCGTGTCATATAGTACTATGATTATTAACTCTGATTCTATAGACCCTGAGTTAAAAAATGTGTTTAATACCGACAATTTTACCAATTTGTACTCAAAACAGCTGGAGCATGACAACAGATTGTTTATCAATTTTGTTGATGACGATATGTTTAACGAGCTGTGCAAGTCCAACGGCATCGATTACACCCGGTATTATCAGGGTGACTGCAAGGCGCTGATGCTGAACAACCTCAATCATAGGGAGGGGACAACCCCGGTTATGAAGGACACTGTATTAGGCAAAAAGATTACCAATATCAGTACTGAAAACCCAGTAGAAATAACCGTTACTGATTTTGTAAAATATGACAGCAACGACAGATTGTGCAATATGAATCCCACAGACAGTTTTTCTATGTATGTTCCGTTTTCTGTGTATCGTCAGTTTGATAACAGTGCTGTTTACTGCCTGGGTATTACTACCAAGCAACACGAGCAGGTTGCAGAAGGCCTGCAAAAACTGTCTAACAGCGGAGCGTTGCCCGATATGCACTATGCCGATTATGAGGAACAGTCGCAGTTAACCAACACAATTGTACTGATATTGCAGGTATTTGTATATGGATTTATTGCTCTTATATCCCTTATTACAGTGTTCAATATCATCAACACCATTTCTTCCGGAATCGCCTCCAGAAGAAAGGAGTTTGCTATGCTCAAGTCTGTGGGAACAACACCCGGCGGCTTCAACAAGATGATTATGCTGGAGAGTGCATTCTACGGAATGAGAGCTTTGATTGTCAGTATTCCGTTGTCATTGCTTATCAGTAAGGGTATGAATATGGCTATCGCCGAGGCGGCCATACCTTTTGAGGTAAACTGGATTACATACCTGGTAGTTATTGCAGTTGTGTTTGTTGTCATCGGCGTAACTATGCTGTTTTCTGTAAAGCAGGTGCAAAAGGAAAATATTATCGAAACTCTGAAAGAAGAGATAAATTAATGATTGTGTCGCAGACTATTTTGGCCTGCGACATTTTTTGATAAGGAACAACAAAAAATAATATTTGACTTTGTTTTAGTTATAATATATAATTAATTAGTTAAAATTTGCATTTTTGTAATAAGGAGTTATTGATATGGCAGCAAAGACATTTAAGATGACAACAGCAGGCAAGGCAGAATTGGAGGCCGAGCTTGAAAAATTAAAGACCGAAGGTCGTGTTGATATTGCCGAAAAGCTTAAGGTAGCACGCTCATACGGTGACCTTAGTGAGAACAGCGAGTATGACGAGGCAAAGTCAGAGCAGGCCAAGTTGGAGGCTCGTATTACAGAGCTTGAGTATCAGCTGGACCACGCAGAGCTTATTGATTCCGGCGACAGCGAGAGCGTGTCCATGGGCTCAAAGGTAACTGTTGTCAGACAGTCTGACAAAAAAGAGATTGTTTACGAGATAGTGGGCTTTTCTCAATCCAATCCATCCCAGGGCAAGATTTCTGACGAGAGTCCTGTGGGCGCAGCACTTATGGGCGCAAAGATGGGCGACAAGGTTGTAGTCGAGGCTCCTATCGGCAACATTGAGTTCAAGGTTAAGAAAATCGACTAATAATTTTTGAAGAGGTATTATACTTATGGCAGGAAAGTTTGAAATCACCAAAAAGGGTGACAGCACTTTCACATTTCAGTTATTGATAGATGATGTTGCTGTAGGCGTATCTCCTGAATTTGACAAGGAGGATGCCTGTAAGCGTGGTGTCAAGGCTGTAAAGAAGAACAGTCGTATGAAGGTCCAGAATACACTCCAAAATGACGAAGAAAAGACTAATCCAAAGTATCTTGTAGAGGCAGACGGCGACAAGGTAAAGTACACCTTGTTCCTCCAGACCGGTGCAGTTGCCCTTGAGGGTAGTGCCGACAGCGAGGACGAGGTTCTTGCCATTATTGAAAAGATTGGCAACAACGCCAATGCCGCCCAGATGACTATGGCAGAGGCAGTCCTTTCCGAAAATGAGCAAAAGCAAATTAGAGTTGACAAGCTTCTTGCTATGCAGAATGCCGGCAACGACCCATTCGAGATTACATTGGCAGAGCAGACTCATCACAGCGACGAAATTAAAGCTAATTTTGACAAACTGGAAGAAAAGGATGTTATTATTGCCGGCAGAATTATGACCTGGCGTGATATGGGCAAGGCCAATTTTGTGGATATTCAGGACAGGAACGGCAGAATCCAGGCTTATGTTCGTATGAACGATGTGGGCGAGGATGTATTCGCTCAGTTTAAGACTTGGGATATCGGCGATATTGTGGAGATAAAGGGCTTTGTATTCAAGACCAGAACCGGCGAAATTTCTGTTCACGCAAAGGAGATTAGACTTCTCTCCAAATCCCTCCTCCCATTGCCGGAGAAGTTCCACGGACTTACCGATACGGATACTCGTTATCGCAGAAGGTATCTTGATATGATTATGAATCCTGATGTAAAGGATACATTTATCAAGCGCAGCAAGATTATTTCTTCCATCCGTTCATATCTTGATAATCTTGGATTTATCGAGGTGGAGACCCCGATTCTCAACACAATCCCCGGCGGTGCCGCTGCCAGACCATTCATAACTCACCATAATACACTGGATATGGATATGTATCTGCGAATTGCTACCGAGCTTTATCTCAAGAGACTTATCGTAGGTGGTATGGAGCGAGTGTATGAGATTGGTCGTAACTTCCGTAACGAGGGTATGGATGTTCGTCATAATCCGGAGTTCACTTGTATTGAACTTTACCAGGCATTTACCGATTATCACGGTATGATGGATATTGCCGAGGAACTTATTCGCAATGCAGCCAACGAGGTTTGCGACAGCCTGCATATTGTATTCAACGGCACAGAGATTGACCTTGAGTCCCCATTCAAGCGTATGACCATGGTTGACGCTGTTAAGAAATACAGCGGCGTAGATTTTGCCTCATTTATGAGCGATGACCAAAAGGCTGTGGCTATAGCTAAAGAAAAGGGAATTGAGATTGCTCCCGGTAAGGCAACCTGGGGCGATATTCTCAACTCATTCTTTGAGGAGTTTGTTGAGGAAAATCTTACTCAGCCAACCTTCATTATGGATTATCCGGTAGAGGTTAGCCCACTTACTAAGAGAAAACCGGATTGCCCGGCGCTTACAGAGCGTTTTGAACTGTTTATTTTGGGCGGTGAGTATGGCAACGCATACTCCGAGCTTAATGACCCTATTGACCAGATGAAGCGTTTTGAGGCTCAGATGAAGCTGCGCGAGGCAGGGGACGATGAGGCTAATATGATAGATAATGACTTCGTTATGGCTCTTGAGTACGGTATGCCGCCTACGGGTGGTTTGGGTATCGGCATTGACCGTTTGGTTATGCTGTTGACAGATAGCTATTCCATCCGCGATGTGCTTTTATTCCCCACAATGAAGCCGATTGAAAATAATTAAATCATAATATTACAACGGAGTATTCTCATAGCCGAGAATACTCCGTTGTTTATTTCGGATTCGGTTCGTTACTTCTTCCTAATATATAATCGGTTGTAGTGTTGTAATAATCAGCAAGCTTTAACAAATGCTCTATCGGAATGGTTTGAAATCCTCTTTCATATCTTGAGTATACTGTCTGCGCTATTCCCAATATTTCTGCAATCTCAGATTGTTTTAAATCATTATCCTCTCTTAAATCTCGTAACCTTTTGAAATACATATTCATCACCTTAGTACTTAGTTGTACTATTGACATTAACATGGATTTATGTTAAAATCACACCATAGTACTTATATGTACTATATCCAAAGAAATAGTAATTACTGTTATTCAAAAAAATTTATGAGGTGGTAGTTTATGAAAAAAGTGCTTTCGCTGTTTCTTGCATTTGTGATGCTTGCAACATCAGTTGTTGGTATGGGCTTTTCCGCACAAGCTCAGGTTAAATCAAACAAAAATCTGCAGGTCATTACCGATGGTGATGATGGTAACGGATATCCGGTTGCAATTCTGATTGACGGCAACCTTTACAGAGTGAATTGTAAATCAAACGACGGTAAACAAAAGGCAAAGTTAACTAAGCTTGCAAGCAATGTAGTATCCGCAAGCGGTGGATACTGCGGTGGCTACAGCGAGGAATATAAGGCCGGAGCAGCAGGTTACACAAAGGATTCCTGGGCGGATTTGTATTTCTTCATCCTATGGCTGGACAAAAACAACACTATGCACAGCTATTACTATCTTTTAGCAGGCGGCGGAAACGGACCGAAGGTTAATGCCAAGCAGGGCACGGTTTACAAAAAAGGCAAAGGCCCTACAGTAAAAAATGTTGACAAAATCTCATCCATCGGATATGTAAAGAACAAAAAGCTGTATGTTCCCTACAGCAAATCGGATTATACAATAAGCTTTAGTGAATTGAAGGTGTACAAATACTACTCCGACAAATATGTAAGCGTTAATCTTTCCGGAAATGTTACCAACACTTTCGGCAACTATTTTGTTGCCTCCGGAAAGACATACGGCGCACTGGGATTCGACAATATCGTATTTCCTTATTCGCTTAAAGACGCTTTTCGCTGCAAAGATAAGCAATATATAGCAATTGGCAAAAAGCTGTATTTGTACAATACCGACAAAAAGACAAAAAAGCTCATAGCAAGCGATTTTGCTTCCCACGGTAAGAACGGATACTACACAACCTCCGGCAAATTCAAATCGTTAAAAAATGCCTCATCATACTATGCGCACCGCATTGATTACATTGATGACGGAGAAAAGTTTGCAACAGTAACAAAGGACAAGAAGCTTGTTATTGCAACCGCAAAATATAAGAATTATGCTTTAGACATAAAGAATATGAGCATAAAAAGCACTATCGCAAGCGATGTAAAGGCTCTGTACACAGGCGATTTTGATGCCAACGACCTTTGCGGCTGGGTATATTCAAATTCTTTTTATTACACAAAATATGATAACTCTTTTTGGGTTTACGATTTGAACACAAAAAAATCAACCTGTCTTGCTAAAAAGCCAAAATCAACATCCATAAAAACCTTGAGTGCAAAGAAAAAGGGATTTTATGTCAGCTGGAAAAAGGTTTCATCAGTTACCGGTTATCAAATTCAATATGCAACAAACAGTAAGTTTACAAGCAATAAAAAGACTGTAACGGTACAAAAAAGAAGCACCACACACAAAACGGTAACAAAGCTAAAAGTTAAGAAAAAGTATTATGTTCGCATTAGAACCTACAAAACAATAAACGGAACCAAATACTATTCATCTTGGTCAAAGTACAAAACTGTTAAAACAAAGAAATAATTTTTAGAGGCTGATTTCAGCCTCTTTTTTCTGTCTATATTCTGTCCATAAATAATTTGAAAGTAATGAGGTTGACATAATTGTTTCAAAAGAGTATAATTATTCAAATATTAATTATATAATAATTTAGGAGATAATATATGAGATCAGATTTGATTAAGGAGGGTCCGTCCAGGGCGCCTCATCGTTCTCTCTTGCGAGCTCTCGGTATTGACGAACTCGAAATGAAACGACCGTTTGTAGCCGTAGTTAATTCTAAGAGCGACTACATTCCGGGTCACATGCATCTTGACAAAATTGCGGAGCAGGTTAAGGCAGGTATAAGAAATGCCGGTGGTGTTCCTTTTGAGTTTAACACAATCGGCGTGTGCGACGGTATTGCTATGAATCACAGGGGCATGAAGTACTCTCTTTGCTCCCGTGAGTTGATTGCAGACAGCATTGAGGTTATGCTTACTGCTCATCCTCTGGATGCTATTGTGTTCATCCCTAATTGCGACAAGATTGTTCCGGGTATGATTTTGGCTGCTTGCAGACTTAATCTGCCATGTATATTCATTAACGGAGGCCCCATGCTTCCCGGCAAGAGCACCGAAACTAACAACCCAATCGGTCTTTCCGAGCAATTTGAGTATGTTGGCGCCAATGCTGTTGGCAAGATGAGCGAATCAAATCTTGAGCAAACAGCATTCACCGCTTGTCCCACCTGCGGCTCATGCTCCGGTATGTACACTGCCAATTCCATGAACTGCCTTACCGAGTCCATCGGTATGTCACTTCCGGGCTCAGGTACAATCCCGGCTGTTTATTCTGCTCGTCTGCGTTTGGCAAAGATGGCCGGCGAGAGAGTTATGGATTTGCTGAAGAATGACATCAAGCCATCCGACATTATTACAGAAAAAGCAATCGAAAATGCTATGCGTACAGATATGGCAATCGGTTGCTCTACCAACACAATTCTCCATCTCACTGCTATTGCTCACGCAGCAGGTCACGATATTGACCTTGCAGACCTTAATGAGATGGGTAACAACACCCCACAGATTTGCAAGCTCAATCCTGCATCATCTGTATTTATCACAGACCTTAATGATGTGGGCGGCATGCAGGCTGTAATCAAAGAGCTGGCTTCCGGGGGACTTATCCACACAGACTGCCTGACAGTAAACGGAACAGTTGCCGACCGTATCGCCAATGCACCGGATGCAGACGGCGTGATTATTCGCAAGTTGGATGACCCGTTCTCAAAGGACGGTGGTATAGCTGTGCTTAAGGGCAACCTTGCAGAGGAGGGAGCTGTCGTTAAGAAGGGCGCTGTCGCTCCGGAAATGATGCAGCACAAGGGCCCTGCAAAGTGCTATAATTCTGAGGAAGAGGCAATTGACGCTATCACCGGCGGCAAGGTCGTTTCCGGCGATGTTGTTGTCATTAGATACGAGGGTCCAAAGGGTGGACCCGGTATGAGAGAGATGCTTTCTCCCACATCTGCAATTATCGGTATGGGTCTTGGCTCAGAGGTTGCGCTCCTTACCGACGGTCGTTTTTCCGGCGCTACCAGAGGTGCATCCATCGGTCATGTTAGTCCGGAGGCTGCTGTTGGCGGCACAATTGCACTTGTTGAGGATGGGGATGAGATTGAGATTGACATCCCTGCCAGAGTTTTGCGCGTCAATGTCTCCGATGAGGTACTTGCAGAGCGCAAAAAGAATTGGACTGCTCCAAAGCAGGAGCTTACAGGCTATCTCAAGAGATACGCACAGCACGTAACCTCCGGTTCCCGTGGTGCTGTATATGAGGACGACTAACAGAGGTATCTTATGCGTAAAGACAAAGCTTCGCAAAAGCAAGACAAGGCAGACAGAAAAAAGTATCCATTCATTGATTATATTGCCAAGCCAATCATTTTTGCCATGCTGGCTATGATAGTGGTTATTCCTCTTGGTGCCGGTATGCTCAACGAGACGGTGGACATTGTTCACGACCTGCAGACCACTATGACCCAGAACCTTAGCGATATGAATCCAGTGGATAAGTTTGACAAGACCAAATCGCCAAAGGAATTGGGACCGGCCATGTATATTGGCACTCTCAGCAGCAAAGCACTTGGCTCTGATTGCAAGGTGTATAATGGTATCAATCGAGTGTCCCTTCGGGGCGGCGCTGCCATGTCTACGGAGGATGGAGTCCCCGGTAGTGGCAAGAGAACTTGCGTGTTTGGTTATGCCAATGGTTGCTTTGCTAATCTTAATAAGGTAAAAATTGGCGATACTATTACATTCTCTGCTTATTGGGGCGACTTTGTTTACCGGGTAGTAGATGTGGTTGTGAAAAATGATGTGCCTGTCGCTGACAGCGAATATCTGGTATTGTGTACCGATAACAGCAGCGAGCCGTTTTCTTGTAACAACGGCAAGGCACTATATGTTGTTGCCAAACCGGTGGTAGACAGTGAGGAGGCACAGAATGAGTAAGCATCGTTTTTCATCCAGAGAAAGTAGGCGTGATTTCTACTCCTTTATTCTGTTTATCTGTCTTGTATTGCTAAGCGTGTCAATTTGCGTTAGAGCTTATATCGTAAACCCCAATACATATATCAAGGTGTTCTCCGGCCAGGACTATGTTACTTCTCTGTGCGATGATACAAAGCAGTATGCCACCGATATGTGCAGCAGGTATTATATCAGCAATGAGTTGGTCAATGACGCCGTTGTGTATGACGATGTTTACAACGTCAATAAGGCGTATATAACGCAGGCGCTGTTGCCGGATGATGGAGACAATTTTGAAATTACTGCTAATGCAGAAAAAGAGTTTTCTACCAATATTTATAATTCGTACGCCAAGTGGTATGATGCCGACGGTATCAGTCTTACAGCCAAGCAAAAGGCCGGACTTCGTACATTTGCCGACCAGGTAGCAGATTATACTGTCAAGCGTGCTCAGTTGCCTTTTGCAGGGCAGTTGACTCAGTTTGTAGATGTTTGCACAAGGATTCTTATGATACTTATAGTGGTATCGGCAATACTAACATTGACTTTTGGCATCAAGCTTTACACCACCGGCAGAACTAAGTACCGTTCCATACGCAGTTTGGCCATTGCCTTTGAGTCTGCTGCATTGGTTGACTTCTTATTGGTGATTGGTGTGGAGTTTGTAAAGTCCACAAAGAATTTGGTTTTGTACCCGTCATATCTATGCGAAGCGATTATGTCCTATGTCAATCGTTCCCAACAGATAGTTGGATTGGCAGGTATGGTTTTGTTTGCAATTTCTCTTGTGCTGATTGGGGACGTATGGTATCGCAAGTATAATTGATCTGGTATTTTGTACTACTTATTAGGATTAGAAAAGGGATTTAGGATTATGAGTGATGTTATAGCTTCTGCTAATTCACAAACAGATACCCGGCAGGACGATAGGCCTGTGGTTATATCGGTTGAGGATGTATGCATGGATTTTACCCTCAGCAAGGAGAAGGTGGATAACCTTAAGGAATATGTTATCCGTATGCTGACTCGTAAGCTGGAGTATAAGAAGTTCGCTGCGTTAAATCATGTTAGCTTTGATATTAAGAAAGGCGAGCGTTGGGCTATTATGGGTCTTAACGGCGCCGGCAAGAGTACATTACTTAAGACCGTAGTCGGTGTGTACAAGCCCACTAAGGGCAGGGTATATACCAGCGGCGTTATTGCCCCTTTGTTGGAGCTGGGCGCCGGATTTGACGGCAACTATACCGGCAAGGAGAATATATTCCTCTATGGCGCAATTCTCGGCTATAGCCGTGAGTATTTGGAAAGCAAGATGGACGAGATTATAAGCTTTTCCGAGCTGGGTCACTTCATTGATGTTCCGGTCAAAAATTATTCCTCGGGTATGAGAGCGCGCTTGGGCTTCTCCATTGCTACTGCTGTGAATCCGGACATTCTTATTTTGGATGAGGTATTATCGGTAGGCGACGCCACCTTCAGAAAAAAGAGCCTTGCCAAGGTGCAATCCATGTTTGACAGCGGTGTTACTGTATTGTTTGTCTCTCACAATATTGTTCAAATCAGGGCAATTTGTGACAAGGCTGTTCTTTTGGAACACGGTACTGTAATTGCTAAGGGCGATGTTAACGACGTTATCGCTGTTTATGAGGAAAAAACCGGAGTAAAAGCTCCTGCAGCACCAAAGCCTGCACCACAAAAATAATATAGTATTCGTTTTGCTCTGCTAATCAGTGAATTGTGTTAGCAGGGCGATTTTTTATGCCTCAATCAATATATTGTGGTTTTGGCAATAATACACGCAATATGTTGTCGTTGATTTTTTCTTGTGCAAAATTAACAAAGTTTGATTTTTATTTTTGTCAAAACAAACGAAAATTAATTAAATTTTTTTGCAAAAAATCCTTGACACGGCACCCTATATATATTATAATAACCGAGCGTGTGGTGAACTGCACCTAATAAGTTATATATTATTACGGCAGTTGACACTACATAACAAGATATGCGTTGATGTCGGAGGTTGCGCTTTAACCCAGCGGTAATTTCGGCGGAGTATGTCCGATTTTAAACCGGGCGAAACTAATCTGGTATTTATGCCACCAAGAGTGACTTGCGAACGCTCTTGTCGTATAGGCTGATTCTGCGTCCGAATGAATATGGTCATTCGGTTTAATTAATGGACAGGGTTGGAACACACGGCGTAGTGGTAAGATATTGGAAGCTCGCACCACAAAATTTCATGGAGGAAATTAAAATGGCAGCAAGTAAAGTCAAAATCAGAATTCGTCTCAAGGGCTATGATCACAGTCTTGTAGATCAGGCCGCAGAGAAAATTGTTGAAACTGCAAAGAGAACCGGCGCACAGGTAAGCGGTCCGATTCCTCTTCCAACTGAGGTAGAGAAGGTTACTATCCTTCGTGCTGTACACAAGTACAAGGACAGCCGTGAGCAGTTTGAGCAGAGAACACACAAAAGACTCATCGACATTCTCAGACCATCCAACAAAACTGTTGAGGCTCTGACAAGTCTTGAGCTCCCAGCCGGCGTGGATATCGAAATCAAGCTTTAATCGTTATTACACAACAGCTGAGGTCATGTTGGGGGTACCCAACCAATAACCAAAGGAGGAAATACAAATGAAGAAAGGTCTTATCGGTAAGAAAATCGGCATGACTCAGATCTTCGACGAGGCAGGCAATGCAATCCCTGTTACAGTTGTTGAGGCTGGTCCATGCGTAGTTACCCAAAAGAAGACAATGGAGAACGATGGCTACGAAGCAATTCAGGTTGGTTTCGGCGATGTTAAGGTTAGCAGAGTCAACAAGCCAATGAAGGGTCACTTTGACAAGGCTGACGTAGCTCCGAAGAAGACACTCAAGGAATTCCGTCTTGAGGACATCACAGCAATCAATGTCGGCGACATTCTCAAGGCTGACACATTCGCAGTAGGCGATGTTGTTGATGTTAAGGGAACAAGCAAGGGTCACGGTACATCAGGCGCAATCAAGCGTTGGAACTTCTCAAGACTCCGTATGACCCACGGTACCGGTCCTAATCATCGTCATGCCGGTTCACTGGGTGCTTGCTCCAGCCCATCAAGAGTATTCAAGGGCAAGAAGATGGCAGGCCACTACGGTCACGAAACAGTAACAATCCAGAACCTTAAGATTGCCAAGGTTGATGTTGATAACAACCTTATCGCAATCAAGGGTGCTATCCCGGGTCCAAAAGGCGGTATCGTAGTTATCGCTGATGCTGTTAAAGCTTAACGAAAGGAGAGATTAAAATGGCTACAGTTCCAGTATATAGTCAAAAGGGAAGAAAGACTTCCGATTTAGAACTTGCCGATTCAATTTTTGCAATCGAGCCAAACGCAGATGCAATGCATCTTGCAGTAGTTAGCTATCTTGCTAACCAGCGCCAGGGCACACAGTCAACTCTCACTCGTTCAGAAGTTAGCGGTGGCGGTGCTAAGCCATGGAGACAAAAGGGTACAGGCCGTGCTCGTCAGGGCTCAACAAGAAGCCCACAGTGGACACACGGTGGTATCGCTCTTGGTCCAAAGCCAAGAACATACAAGGTTAACCTTAACAAGAAGGTCAAGAGACTTGCTATGAAGTCCGCACTTTCTACCAAGGTTGCTGATGAGGAAATCAAGGTTGTAAACAAGATTGAGCTTGATGCAATCAAGACCAAGGAGATGGTTGAGGTTCTTACAAAGCTTAAGGCTGCAAAGAAGACACTCATCGTTACTCCGGAGGTTGACGAGAAGATTTACAAGTCAGCTCGCAACATTGAGGGCGTAAAGGTAGTTACAGTTAACACTCTTTGTGTTTATGACATTCTCAACTGTGACACATTCCTTGTTCTCAAGGATGCAGTAAAGAAAATCGAGGAGGTATATGCATAATGAAAGCAGCACAGGACATCATCCTTAAGCCGGTCATCACTGAGGAATCAATGATGGGCATTATGGAAAAGAAATATACCTTTAAGGTTGCAAAGGACGCTAACAAGATTGAGATTGCTAAGGCTATCGAGACCGCTTTTCCCGGCACAAAGGTTGCCAAGGTAAACACAATGAACGTTCGCGGTCACAAGCGTCGCCACGGTTACAATGTTGGCTACACTCCATCATGGAAGAAGGCTATCGTAACTCTTACTGAGGATTCAAAGGAAATTGAGTTCTTCAGCGATATGATGTAATCACTATATAAGTATTATAACTATTATATAGACAGCAACAAACACAATCACGAATGATGAGGTATGAAAGGTGCCATCCTTTCGCAAAGTTATTCGTAATAAGGAGATTAGTAATGGCAGTTAAAAATTATAAGCCGACCACACCTTCAAGGCGTAATATGTCGGTTATTGATTATTCTTCTCTCTCAAAGGTTGCTCCTGAGAAATCTCTTCTTGAGCCACTCAATAAGAAATCAGGCCGTAACTCTTACGGAAGAATTACAGTTCGTCACAGAGGTGGCGGAAACAGAAGAAAGTACCGTGTTATCGACTTCAAGCGTAACAAGTTTGACATCCCGGCAACAGTTCTTACTCTTGAGTATGACCCAAACCGCAGCGCTCACATCGCTCTCATCCAGTATGAGGATGGCGTAAAGAGCTACATCACTGCTCCGGAGGGTCTCAAGGTAGGCGACAAGGTAGTTGCAGGTACAGATGTTGATATCGTAGTAGGTAATGCTCTCCCTCTCGAGAACATGCCTGTAGGTACAATCGTACACAATGTTGAGCTTTATCCGGGCAACGGAGCTCAGCTTGCAAGATCAGCAGGTAACAGTGCTCAGCTTATGGCTCTTGAGGGTCCTTATGCACTTCTTCGTCTCCCTTCAGGCGAGCTTAGAAATGTACCAAAGGAGTGTATAGCAACAGTTGGTGTTGTCGGTAATTCCGAGCATGCAAATGTTAAGCTTGGTAAGGCAGGCCGTAAGCGCAATATGGGTTGGAGACCAACAGTTCGTGGTTCTGTAATGAACCCTAACGACCACCCTCACGGTGGTGGTGAAGGTAAGTCACCTATCGGTCGTCCGGGACCATGCACCCCTTGGGGTAAGCCTGCTCTTGGTTACAAGACCCGCGATAAGAAGAAGAAGTCCAACAAGATGATCGTTCGTCGCAGAAACGGTAAATAAACGGAAAGGAGAAGATTAATATGAGTAGAAGTACTAAAAAAGGCCCATACGTAGAAGCCAGCCTGTTCAAAAAGGTAGAAGCTCTCAACGAGAAGGGCGACAAGCAAGTTATTAAGACTTGGTCAAGAAGTTCAACAATCTTCCCTGATTTCGTAGGTCACACATTTGCTGTGCACGATGGAAGAAAGCATGTTCCTGTATATGTAACAGAGGATATGGTTGGACACAAGCTTGGTGAGTTCGCACCAACAAGAACATTTAGAGGCCACGCAGGCTCTAAGACCGGTAAGTAATCGAAAGGAGAATCATAATGGAATCTAAAGCAAAAGCAACTTATGTCCGTATTTCTCCCAGAAAGGTACAAATCGTTCTTGATTTGATTAGAAATCAACCTGCAGATAAGGCAATGGCTATTCTCAAGTTTACAGCAAAGGCTGCTTGTGAGCCTGTATCAAAGGTTCTTAAGTCAGCAATGGCTAATGCAGAGAATAACTACAATATGGACGTAACAAAGTTATATGTAGCTGAGGCTCACGTTGCTCCCGGCCCAATTCTTAAGAGAATTCAGCCAAGAGCTCAGGGCAGAGCTTACAGAATCAACAAAAGAACATCACACATTACCCTTGTACTCAAGGAAATGGAAGACTAAGCAGGAGGAAAAGTTAAATGGGACAGAAATGTAATCCAACCGGTTTAAGAATCGGTGTTATCAAGAACTGGGACTCTCGCTGGTATGCAAAGAAGGGCGACTTCGCTGATACCCTTTACGAAGATTACAAGCTTCGTCAGTATCTTCTCAAGACCCTTTACAGTGCAGGTGTTCCAAAGATTGAAATCGAAAGAGACGCTAAGAGAGTTAGAATCAATATTCACTGTGCTAAGCCGGGTATGGTAATCGGTAAGCAGGGTGCTGAGATTGAGAAGCTCAAGGCTATCTGTGCAAAGAAGCTTGGCAAGGATGTCAACGAGGTATTTATCAACATCGTTGAGATTAAGCAGCCTGACTTGGACGCAACACTTGTTGCACAGTCAATTGCTCAGCAGCTGGAGCGTCGTGTAGCATTCCGTAGAGCAGTTAAGGGTGCTATCAGAAACACAATGAGACTTGGTGCAAGAGGTATCAAGGTTCAGGTATCCGGTCGTATCGGCGGTGCTGAGATTGCTCGTTCAGAGACATACAAGGAGGGTACAATTCCTCTTCAGACAATCCGTGCAGACATCGACTACGGTGTAGCTGAGGCTGCTACAACCTACGGCAGAATCGGCGTAAAAGTTTGGATCTATCAGGGTGAGGTTCTTAGAGAGTCTCGCAACAAGAAGAGAAGATCAAATCGCAAGGAAGGGGGAAATAAGTAATGCTCTTACCTAAGCGCGTAAAACACAGAAAGCAGCACAGAGGTCGTATGACCGGTACTGCAACAAGAGGTAATAAGGTAACATACGGTGAGTACGGTCTTGCTACTACTGAGCCTGCATGGATTACAGCAGCACAGATTGAGGCAGCCCGTATCGCTATGACACGTTACACAAAGCGTGGCGGTCATGTTTGGATTAAGATTTTCCCTGACAAGCCAATCACTGCAAGACCTGCTGATACTCGTATGGGTAAAGGTAAAGGTAACGTGGATTATTGGGTAGCAGTTGTTAAGCCGGGCAGAGTTATGTTTGAGCTGGCCGGTGTTAGCGAGGAGGTTGCTCGTGAGGCTATGCGTCTTGCAGCTAACAAGCTCCCGGTAAAATGTAAGTTCGTAATCAAAGGTGAAGAGGGAGGCGAGCAGTAATGAAAGCATCAGAAATCAGAGAACTTTCTGCAGAGCAGAGAGAAAAGAAGCTTGCAGAGCTAAAAGAAGAGCTTTTCAACCTTCATTTTCAGCAGGCTATCAATCAGCTCGAGAACCCTATGAGAATTAAAGCAGTCAAGAAGGATATTGCTCGTATCAAGACAGTTGAGAGAGCTATCGAACTTGAGAATGCTAATTCCTAAAGGAGGTAACTGATTATGGAAAGAAACCTCAGAAAGACAAGAGTTGGTATTGTTACATCCGACAAGATGGACAAGACCGTTGTTGTTACAATTCAGGACAGAGTTAAGCACCCTCTTTACAACAAGATTGTTGACCACTCTGTAAAGTATAAGGCACACGACGAGAACAACGAGTGCGGCGTTGGCGACAAGGTTATGATTATGGAATGTCGTCCAATGAGCAAGGATAAGAATTGGCGTGTTGTTGAAATTATCGAGAAGGCTAAGTAATCATTGCGATTTACAGCTTTTAAGAATAGTAAGTCTAATAATTTAGTCAAAAAAATAATAACTGCAACTTAGCAAAGTGTTATTTTGCAGTACGAAGGAGGAAAACGCTGTGATACAACAGGAAAG
>JBJEPK010000005.1:0-18873 GCA_051881195.1 Eubacterium sp.
AAAGGAAAGACCACAAATGCACTCAAGGGATTAATGTCCCTTGCGCCATCCACAGCTACGGTGGTTCGTGACGGCGCCCAGGTTGTTGTACCGGTGCAGGATGTGGCTGTTGGCGACATTTTTGTTGTTAAGGCCGGGGATAGCGTGCCCGTGGATGGCATTGTGATAGAAGGCAGCGGCGCAGTTGACGAATCTGCGTTGACAGGCGAGAGTATTCCTGTTGACAAGATGGTAGGGGATTGTGTAGTCTCTGCTACTATTAATCAGTCAGGATATATGCGCTGTCGTGCAACGAATATCGGTAATGATACAACTTTGTCAAAAATCGTAAAGCTGGTGTCGGATGCCTCTGCCACAAAGGCGCCGATTGCCGGATTGGCTGACAAGGTATCAGGCGTGTTTGTACCGATAGTAATTGCTATTGCCGTGATAACTTTTGTTGTTTGGATTATTTTAGGAACCGAATTTAGCACAGCCTTGACCAGAGGAATTGCCGTTCTGGTTATTAGCTGTCCATGTGCTCTTGGACTTGCCACCCCTGTGGCCATTATGGTGGGTAACGGCGTGGCTGCTAAGAATGGAGTTTTGTTTAAATCAGCCACAGCGTTGGAAAATACAGGAAGAGTACAGATTGTAGCTCTGGACAAAACCGGCACTATCACTACCGGCGCTCCTTGTGTAACAGATATTATGCCTGCAATGGATGTAACAAAAGAGGAGTTACTCACTCTTGCATACTCAGTTGAGAGGTTGAGCGAGCATCCATTGGCTCGTGCTGTTGTTGAGTATGCCGAGATGCAAAGAGTTGTTTCTGTTCCGGCGGTCGATTTTAGAACTTTGGTGGGCAATGGCGTAACTGCGACAGTTGATGGTAACACTGTAGTTGCCGGCAGCTACAGTATGATTAGCAGTCAGGTGGATATTACTCATCAGGTTCGGAATGATTATGGCCGTTTGGCACAGCAGGGCAATACACCGTTGCTGTTCGCTAAGAACGGACAGTACATCGGTATGATTGCCGTTGCAGATACAATAAAAAAAGACAGCGCTTCGGCTATCCGGTCATTGCATAATATGGGTATCAGTGTTGTGATGCTCACCGGTGACAATCAACACACTGCCGACGCGATAGGTAAGCAAGTGGGTGTTGATTATGTGGTTTCGGGTGTGTTGCCCCAGGGCAAGGCTAATGTTGTTAGCAGGCTTAAGAAGTATGGTACTGTAGCAATGGTGGGTGACGGAATTAATGATGCACCGGCCCTTACTACGGCGGATATAGGCATTGCTATTGATGCAGGAACCGACATTGCCATTGATTCCGCAGATGTAGTGCTGATGAACAGTGGCCTATCAGACGCTGTTACAGCTATAAATTTAAGTAGGGCAACATTAAAGAATATAAAAGAAAATTTGTTTTGGGCATTTATATACAATATCATAGGCATACCATTGGCAGCGGGCGTGTGGATTCCGATTTTTGGTTGGAGTCTTAATCCAATGTTCGGCGCTGCAGCTATGAGCTTGTCCAGCATTTGTGTTGTAACCAATGCATTGCGTCTTAATTTGTTCAATCCAAATAGAATTATTAAAGCAAAAAACAAAATCATTCATTTTGACATAAAGGAGGTTGCTACTATGACTAAGACTGTGAGTGTTGAAGGTATGATGTGCTCCCATTGTGAGGCTACTGTAAAAAAGGCGTTTGAGTCCCTGCCACAGGTGGACTCGGCTATTGCCGACCATACAGCAAATACGGTTGAGTTGATGCTGAATACCGACCTTGATGACACTACAATCAGGAGTGTTGTTGAGGAAGCAGGTTACAAGTATTTAGGCTAAAGAAATAGGGCTGAGGATTTTCCTCAGCCCATTATAATTATTCAACTGTTTGCGGAATCTTTATGGTGACATCGTCAGGTACTTCTTCATATACCGTAATTTCGTCCGCCGCCATCTGTATTTTGTCTGTTGCGATACGATAGGTTGCCTCTATAAATCCCAGCAGGAAGAAGAACATCATCAGCTCCTTGGCTGATTGCAGTGTAAACTCGAATGTGCTCATCACAGCGAATCCCACCAGGCTGGCTATGTACAGGATTCCGTATTCTCTGTATTTGCCGTCTTTTGCCTTGCATATTCTCACGATGTTGATAATTATAAGTACCGTGATGGCTGTTACAAACAGTCCGCCTATTATGCCACCCTCAACTATCATTTCTAAGAACAAGTTATGTGCGTGAGTTCTGGGAATGTTGTAGTCATTGATTAGGGATTGGTGTATGTTCTCTGTGCCTGCACCCATGCCGAATATCGGATGGTCAAGGAACATTTGCCAGCAGCTCTTCCATATACCGACGCGCTGGCTGTTGGACTCAATAAAGTCGGTAACCTTTGTGTTTCGGTATCTGAGCAGTAGTACAACCGGTACACTCACTGCCAGTATGATGAAGAACGGAAAAATCTTTTTGAATACCTTTTTGTTGCTTAACAGCATTATTACAAATGCTACTGCAATTGCGACACATGCGCCACGGGAGGAAGTGCATAGCAGACCGCCCAGTGCCAGCAGTAGGCATACTCTGCTGATTTTTCTGCTTTTACTTCGTCGAAAAGAGACTGAACCGAATGCGCAAAACGGTGTGGCAATAACCAGGTATGTAGCCAGTATCAGCGGATTATCAAATGTTGCAGACGCTCGTGATCTAAACTTGTAATTGATAACTTCAATCGGCAGCAGGTCGAATACAAAATCGTTCAGCTCCCAATAGAATGGGTTGGGGAATAGCCATATCCTTTCGTGATAGTGATGATACACATACATAAATATATTGTATGTTACTACCGAAATAATAGCCATTAGCCCTATAATACCTGCAGAAATATTGACTGCCGTAATTGCGCTTTTTAGCTTTTCTTCGGAGTTGATGATATTGCCCAGCAGTATCATACCCAGCATACAACCCATCCACAACAGAGATACCAGAGCCGACATTAGGTGCTCATTACTCCATATTGATGACAGCAGCATATATCCGGTGTACACAAAGAATAGCTTGCATACATCACCCATACGGACATTACGGCCACTTGACTTGAATACTTTCATAAAATGAATATATAGGCCGAATACAAACAGAGGTGCAATGTATTCCGGCATTAGCATTGATACTCCAAGGGTTATTATCAGACCCAAGAATATCTTGCTGTCGGTTTTTTCTTTTGTTATAGATAACATAATTTTTTCCTCAATTATCACTTCTGTGAGTTGATAATACCATATACGATATTTTTATGCAAGCACAAAAAATTGGAGATGTGGTTGTAATGCTTTTTTAACATTTAAGGTGTTGCATTATCTTTTGATATATTGTATAATATTACAGATATTATACTGAATAAATAAGGAGTATAACTATGGACGATAAGTTTAACGAAAATGAATTGGACCTTAATCCGTCTGTTGACAATGCCGGTGAGCCTGCCACAGCCGAAGAGGCTAAGACAGAGACCGGATATGAGCAGAACGATAATTGGGAATTTGAGGCCAAGGCAAGCACTCTGGACGAAACCTTGGTAGAGAGTGATGAGTATGAGATTCAAATTCCACAGCATACTACCGAGGCTCAGGCTCCTGCATCACAGCCTGTTGAAAAAAAGAAGACCGCAACCGCCGCATCTTCTGCATCTAAGTCACAATCATCAGGTGGACTGAGCAGCAACGCTGTCAAGTTTATTATTACAGGCGTTATGACAGTAATTATTATTGGTGTTCTGGGCATTTTGGGATGGCGCTATTATGCTCTTCCGAATACAAATGAACAGATGAATCCGGGTAATATTGCTGTTACTGTAAATGACACTGATGTATCAATCGGTATGTATAATTACTATTATTCCTGCATTACCAACAATTATATCAGTTATGCCGAATACGGCTATTATGAGGATTTGGATGTCAGCAAGGATTTCTCCAATCAGTACACCACTGACGAAGATGGCAAAAAGATTTCTTGGGAGAAGCTGTTCGAAAAGGAGACCCTGAACCAAATCAAATATATAACTTCATACTATGAGGCTGCCGTTAACGACGGACTTACCCTCACCAAAGAACAGAAAAACCTGGTTAACCAAAACCTTACCTCCATCAAGGAGTCGGCAGCCGAGGTGGATATGTCTGTTGACCAGTATATTACCACCAATTATGGCGATTACTGTGGTCTTGCTACTCTCAAGAAGATGCTGGAGCAGTGCTATCTTGCAGAGACATATTACTACAAGGCAATGGTTGATGCAAAAGCAACCGATAAAGAAATTGACGCTTATTTTGCAAAGCATGAGGACGACCTAAAGAATGTTACTTTCGGTTATCTACAGTTCCAGTTTGATGATGATAACAAAGATTCTGTTATCAAGAAGGCAAAGGCCTGTGCAAAACAAATCAAGTCAGTGAAAGACCTCAAGAAATATGTACCTAATGTATATGAGGACCTTATCAAGAGCTATATTGAGGCAGGCTACTATGAGGATGAAGAGACCTGTGCAAAAGCACTTGCCGAGCAGGTTGAGGTTACAATTCCTAAGAGTGAGACCGGTCTTGTACAGGATGCAATGGACTGGCTCTTCAGCAAGGATACAAAGGTTAATGATTGCAGTACTTTTGTTGATGACGAAAACAAGATGGCTTATGTAATCCTTAAGACAAAGGAACCCAGCCTCGATGAACAAAAGGTATATTCAGTTCGTCACATTCTCATTATGCCCGGCGAAAAGGATGCCGAGGAGCAGAAGGACGAATATACAGATGCCGAGTGGCAGGAGGCTGAGGCAAAGGCAGAAAAGATTCTCAAGCAGTTCAATTCCGGAGATAAGTCAGAGTACACCTTTGCAAAATTGGCAGAGAAGTACAGCCAAGATACAGAGTCAACCTCCAACGGTCAGTCCGGTAATTACGGTGGCCTTTGCTCCGGCGTTACCCTCGGTACTATGGTAAAGAGCTTTGAAGATTGGTCCACCGACAGCTCAAGAAAATACGGCGACACAGATATTGTTAAGTCCCAGTTTGGCTATCATATTATGTTTTTCGTTAGTAATGAGGAGAAGTACAGATATGACTGTGCATCCGCTATTTCCAAAGAAAAGCAGGATAAGATTAACAACGACGCAAAAATTACCAAGCGTTCCGGCATGAAAAAGGTTAAGGTCGCTCAGCCAAAGCTTGAAGAGGAAAGCGATGATGAGACTCAGCAGGATACAACTCAGGCTCAATAATAAAAAAATCTTGTAATATACCGAAGAATAGTGTAGAATATTACAAGTTAATAAACTTACAGAGGGAAGAAAATATGACTAAAGAAGAAAGAGAAGCTAAAAAGCAAGCAAAGCTTGATGCCAAGGAAGAAAAGGCAATCGCAAAGAGAGCAGAGCTTGCACAGCAAATTGAGGAGTTGAAGAAGCAAATCGCTACTGAGACTAACGAAAAGAATAAGAAGAAAATGCGTAGACAACGCGATGACCTTATTGCTCAGCGCGAGGGCATTGCCAATAGCAAGGACGGTATGACCATCCCAATGGCAAGAAAGACAAAGCAGGCTATCACTGCTGTAATTTCCGTTGTTCTTGTTGTTGCACTCCTTTGCACTTATGTTGCTACCGGCGCAGTAAGAAAGGGTTTGCTCAGTTACTTTGGCGTTCCACAGAGCGCATTCACTGCATACACCATTACTGACGGTGATGGCAATAAGCATGCTGTTAAGGTTAGCACATACAATTATTACTTCGCTATGAAGTATAACCAGATTCAGTCTACCAAGAGCCAGTACGAGCAGTACGGTATTGACCTTGAGGCTGCAAACCTTAATGTGGACTTTGATAAGCCGTTCTCAAAGCAGACTACCACCAACGATGACGGCAAGACCGTTACCTGGAGTGAGTATATGCAGGAGGAAGTAGCAGAGAGCATCAAGAATACATATCTCTACTACTACGAGGCTGTTGCTGCCAACGATGGCAAGGAGCCAAAGATGACTGACGAGCAGAAGGACGAGCTCAAAGATACTCTCAAAGAATATGAGGATACTGCAAAGGGATACGGATTTACCCTCAGCGGTTATCTTACAGCTGCAATGGGTAAGGGCGTAACAGAAAGTGTATTCCGTAGAGAATATAAGATTGTTTGTATTTCCGAAAATTATCAGGAAGAGCTTTCTGACAAGCTTGCAGACCAGCAGTACAGCAATGATAAGTACGAGGAATACAAAAAAGAAAATTACGACGACCTTAAGTCAGTTGACATCAAGTTGTTTGAGTGCGACAGCGAGGACGATGCAAAGGCGTTCAAAGCTGCACTCAAGGCTGACGGCTCCAATTTTGCAGCCCTAGCCAGCAAGTATTCCTCAACAAAGTGGGACAAGGCTCAGTACAAGAATGACGAAGAGACTACCTACAAGGATATTACAATCCCTACACTCAAGAATATGGGCGTTGCACTTGCTACGGAGAATGATGACAAAAAGACACCTAACCTTGATTGGCTGTACTCTAAGGACAGAAAAGCCGGAGACATCAAGCAGGTATCTACCACTGTCGTATATGTTATAAAGCCTGTATATATGTCCAACCAAAAGGTTGTTAACGTAAGACACATTCTTATCAAGCCCGATGTAGAAGATGACCAAAGTGCAACCGAGGCAACAAAGAAGCAGTGGGACGCTGCAGAGAAAAAAGCAAAGAAAATTCTCAGCGAGTACAAGAAGGGCGACAAGACAGCCAAGGCTTTCGGCGAGCTAGCTAAGGAAAACAGTGCCGACAGCAATGCCGACCAGGGCGGTCTTTATAGTAGTGTTACTCCTCACCAGATGGTAAATTCCTTCGACGCATGGTGCTTTGACAGTGACCGTAAGGCAGGAGACACCGGTATCGTCAAGACTGAGTTTGGCTACCACATTATGTACTTTGAGGGTGTAGGCGACCTTAAGGTTTGGGAGCATGCTGCCCAGCAGTCGTTGGCACAGGATGATAGCGAAAAGAAGATTAAGGAATTAGAGGACGCTTACAAGATTAAGACTAATTGGCTTGGCTCACGCTATTTTGAAAAGGATACCGACATCGATTCATAATTAATTGAGGCTACATATTTATTATGTAGCCTCTTTGCAAAATCATTGTATTATTAGGTGACTATTATGCCCCTTAACCAAAAAAATAAAGAAATAGAACAATTAAAAAAAGAGAATGCCCGCCTAAAGGCCGCGCTCAACGATTCCGAATTTGAGTGTCAGCGCCTCAGTTTAATCAATAACAATTTGGAGATTCAATTGGCAGAGGCTAATCGCGAGCTGGAGACCAATATTCAGGTGCTCCAGAATTTGAAAAATGAAATAGGGGACATAGTGGATAAACTGAAAGTGTAATCCAATATACCTATATATAATGAAAAATATAAGGCGTATCGCAATGATACGCCTTTTGCTATGCAATTAATTACTGCTCAACCGGGTAAACAGAAACCTTTTTTCTGTCCTTGCCCATCTTCTCAAATTTAACAGTGCCGTCGATAAGTGCAAACAGTGTGTCGTCCTTACCAATACCAACATTGTTGCCGGGATGGATGTGAGTACCTCTCTGGCGATAAAGAATGTTGCCGGCAAGTACGAACTGACCGTCAGCCCTCTTTGCGCCCAGGCGCTTTGATTCACTATCTCTACCGTTCTTGGTAGAACCCATACCTTTCTTATGTGCGAAAAGTTGTAAATCGAGTTTAAGCATAGTTACACCTCCGTAATAGTTACTTTTATGTTGTCAGGATAATCCTTTTGCAGCTCGGTCAAATGCAGCACCAAGCCTCTTAGTATATCCTGTGCCGGTGTAGGCGAGTCCTTAATTTCCAGGCTCATATATCCGTCCGTTGCCTTTGCTCTCGCGTCCAATCCCAGCACATCGGTAACTGTGTTTGCTACCATAAAGCATGCGCTGGATACAAAAGCACACACAACATCCTCTCCGTGAGGTGCGCTCATTGAGTGCCCCTTACATTCGAAGCCTGTGTATTCTTCGCTCACCTTGTTGAAGTTAATCTTAATCATTATGCTTTGATAGAGGTAATCTCAACCTTTGTGTATGGCTGACGATGACCCATCTTGCGCTTTTCGTTCTTCTTTGGCTTGTAGGTGAAGACGGTAATCTTCTTGCCCTTGCCGTTCTTGAGAACCTTAGCCTTAACAGTGGACTTTGCACAATCCTTGCCGGCCTTGAAGCCCTTGTCACTGCTTACTGCAAGAACTTCATCAAATGTGATTTCTGCATCAGCCTCAACGTCAAGCTTCTCGATGTAGAGAACATCGCCTTCAGCAACCTTGTACTGCTTACCACCTGTTACGATAACTGCGTACATAGTATAATCTCCTTTATAAGTCTCGCTACGATAGGCGTGTACCGGGGTACATCTTAGCTGCCCATAATATGCGGCTTAACTATTATAACAAAAAAATAGATATTGTCAAGAGAAAATATAATTATTTGTTGATTTTAGGATTATTTGTTCTACCTAACATATAATCCACTGATACTTTGTAATAGTCAGCGAGTTTTATCAAAATATCTGATGGTATATCCCTTAACCCATTTTCATAACGATAATACTGTGGTTGCTTCATACCGAGATAGCTTGCAATTTCAGTTTGTGTTTTATCATTATCCTCTCTCAAATCTCTAATTCGTCTGTAAAATGCCATTTCATCATCTCTTATAACTGATTGGTTATTGACACATTACCATATTTATGATACAATTTTAGAAAATATAACCGTTTGGCTATAACAATATTAAAGGGGAGAATAAAATGAAACAGTCTGAAAGAATACAATACTGCAAGGAATACAATAAGCATCCTCTAAAAAAAGAGTATGATGCAAAACGTGATCTAATATGTAAAAACAAACCCATTTCTGTATATTTAATTAATCTAGGGTATTTGTTTTTCGTGTTTATGTTCTTTTTTTGTGGATGGTTATTTTTTTCTAAATCGGGTAATGCTCTAACAAGAGAATTATGGTTTGCGTTTTTTAGTAGTAGTCCTTTTTTTGGAGATATGCTTTTTGTGCTTGCACTGGGCATAGGTAATATAGTTATCGGTTTCCTTTATATCATTTATTCTATGAAATGGAAAGAAGACTTAATAAAAGAACATAATAAATCAAAGTTAGATATCCTTAAAAAAGAGTATAGAAAGAAAGGACTGTATGAAGTACAAGAGAGGGAGTTATACGAACATGAATGTTGTGAATATGACGATTACAAAGAAGCTATTGTTTGTTGTGTTACAAAACAACCACTCTCTTCTCAAGAATACAATTTTTGTCATCAGCCCGGTAACTGCAAGCAATGCAGGACGTTTGTTTCGGCATATTTTGGTCCGGATGCGGTAGAATGGTGGGGCAAAAGCCATGAATACAAAAAGTAACAGGAGGTGAGAATATGTGGTGTCCTTATTACAAAGACGGCGAGTATAAATGCGATTTATGCAAAAATACCGTATCAGAAGTAAAACACGATAATTATTGTACTGATTGGAACGGTACAAATTACGAGAACTGTGATATATACAAAAAATATTCTTAATAAAACAAAATAAAAAATCTTTACAAACACTTTTCTTTGTGATATAATCCTTATGCTAATGCTGATTACTCGGTTTTGGGCGCAGGCTGCAATGCAGATTTCATCTATCCCTCTACTGTGTTATCAGTGAATAGTAATTTATTACGAATGAGGTGAAACAAATGACACAGGAAAAGAAGCAGGAAATCATGAAGGAGTTTGCCATCCATGAGGGTGACACCGGCTCTGCTCAGGTACAGGTTGCTGTTCTTACTTACAGAATCAACGAGCTTACCGAGCACCTTAAGGTTCACAAGAAGGACCATCACTCCCGTCGTGGTCTTCTCAAGATGGTAGGTCACAGAAGAAATCTTTTGGCTTACATCTACAAGAAGGATGTTAACGAGTATCGTCAGCTTATTGCTAAGCTTGGTATCCGTAACACTCTTGAGCGCGGCACTACCGAAGAAGCTGCTGCTGAGTAATCAATTATGGCAGGTGATGCCGCGCGGTATCACTTGCCTTTTTGACTGTTAATGTAACCGTGATATTAAAAGGGGGCGTGCAAATAGTAGTAAATTGAGGGCATAAATCGGTCTTTTATGCTTTGAGTTTATTACTATTGCCTCCTTTGAATATAAATAAAAAAAGAGAGGTAAAATTATGTTTTTCAAGAATTTCAAAGTATGGGAAACAGAGCTTGCCGGCAGAAAGCTGACACTTGAGACCGGCAAGATGGCAGGTCTTGCCAACGCATCCATCCTTGCCAGATACGGTGACACAGAGGTACTCTGTAATGTTACCGCATCTGCTAAGCCAAGAGAGGGCGTTGACTTTTTCCCACTCAGTGTTGACTATGAGGAAAAGATGTACTCAGTTGGTCGTATCCCCGGCTCATTCCAGAGGAGAGAGGGCAGAGCATCCGAGAAGGCAATCCTTACTTCCCGTTGTATCGACCGTCCTATCCGTCCTCTGTTCCCCAAGGATTTGCGCAACGACTGCTCGGTAGTTGCTACCGTAATGTCGGTTGACCCTGATTGCTCACCTGAGATTACTGCTATGATTGGCGTATCTGCCGCTATTGCTATCAGCGATATTCCATGGGCAGGTCCTATAAGCGGCGTTAATGTCGGCCTTGTTGACGGCGAGATTGTTATCAACCCAACATTGGAGCAGAGAGCTGTATCCGACCTTGTTCTTACCGTTGCTTCCACAGCAGACCTTGTTGCTATGATTGAGGCAGGCGCTAACGAGGTTGACGACGACACTATGTTCAATGCAATCATGGCTGCTCACGAGGAAAATAAAAAAATTGTTCAGTTCATCCAGGGTATTGTTGACGAGATTGGCAAGCCAAAGTTTGCCTATGAGTCATCCGACCCCGACCCGGAGATTATGGCAGAGATTGAGGCTTTCTGCATCGAGGATGTAAAGAAGGCTCTTGATACAGACGACAAGAATGTTCGTGATGAGGCTCTGCTCCCAATTTACGACGCCGTACACGAAAAATTTGACGAGCGTTTTGAGGGCTGCGAGGCAAAGCTTGACGAGATTATGTATCTTGTACAAAAGCATGTTGTTCGCTCATGGCTCAAGGACGAGCACAAGCGTGTTGACGGCAGAGGTATTGACGATATTCGTCCTCTTAATGCAGAGGTTGACCTTCTCGCCAGAGTTCACGGCTCAGGTATGTTCACCAGAGGCCAGACCCAGGTGCTTTCTGTTGCTACCCTTGGCCCTATGAACGACGCACAGCAGCTTGACGGTCTTGACGAGCAGACCGAAAAGAGATATATCCACCACTACAACTTCCCATCCTACTCAGTAGGTGAGACAAAGCCCAGCAGAGGCCCCGGCCGTAGAGAGATTGGTCACGGCGCATTGGCAGAAAAGGCGCTTGTTCCTGTTCTTCCGTCAGTTGACGAATTCCCTTATGCAATCCGTGTTGTATCCGAGGTTCTTTCCTCCAACGGTTCCACATCACAGGGCTCAATCTGTGGCTCCACTCTTGCTCTTATGGCAGCCGGTGTCCCAATCAAGGCTCCTGTAGCAGGTATCTCCTGCGGTCTTATCACCGGCGATGAGGGTGTATATGGCGACTTTATGACAATGGTTGACATTCAGGGTCTTGAGGATTTTTACGGCGATATGGACTTTAAGGTAGCAGGTACCAAGAAGGGTATCACCGCTATCCAAATGGACCTCAAGGTTCATGGCCTTACTCCGGAAATTATTAAGGAAGCATTTGCCAAGACTCACAAGGCAAGAAATTACATTCTTGACGAGATTATGCTGCCGGTTATCAGTGAGCCACGCAAGGAGCTTTCTCCATACGCTCCAAAGATGTTTACTCTCACCATCGACCCCGACAAGATTGGCGATGTTATCGGTAAGGGTGGCAAGGTTATCCAGGAGATTCAGGCAGAGTACGATGTTAAGATCAATATTGAGGAGGATGGCAGAGTGTTCATCTCCGGTATTGATACCGACAAGTGTGAGGCTGCCGTTGGTGTAGTTAAGCTGATTGCTACCGACCCGGAGGTTGGCGCTTTCTACAACGGCGTTGTTACTCGCCTTATGACATTCGGCGCCTTTGTTGAGATTGCTCCCGGCAAGGAGGGTCTTGTACACATTTCTCGCCTGGATGTTAAGAGAACAGAAAAGGTTGAGGATGTTGTTAATGTTGGCGACTCAATCATCGTTAAGTGCATCGAGATTGACGACCAGGGCAGAATCAATCTTTCTCGCCGTGACGCTCTTATCGAGCTTGAGGGTATGACCCCGGAAAACGATATTGACGAGGCACCGCGCAAGCCACGCAGAGACAATCGCAACCGTCGTCATAACTAATTAATTTCAGATTATCCCTATCTCGTATGAGATGGGGATTTTTTGTTGACTTTTTTTGATTTGGTATTATAATATTCTTGCACTGTATCCGTGAGAAAAATATCTTTCTCGGGCTGTGTGTTTGCCTAGGAACAGTAGCAGAAAGGAAAATTGAATATGAAAACAAACACAAAAAAGATTGTCGGAATTGGTTTGTTCACTGCCATTGTGGTTGTGCTGCAGCTGGTAGCCAGCACCATCAAGCTGGGTGTGTTCTCCATTACCCTTGTGCTTGCTCCTATGATTGTCGGCGCAGCATTGTACGGTATTGGCGCAGGCGCTTGGCTGGGTCTTGTATTTGGCGTGACAGTATTGATTTCCGGCGATGCAGGAACATTCTTGGCTATCAACCCGGTTGGTACTGTAGTAACAGTATTAGCAAAGGGCACCTTGGCAGGACTTGCAGCAGCAAGCGTGTACAAGCTGATAGAAAAGAAGAACAATTTGGTAGCAGTAATTACGGCAGGTGTTGCTTGTCCGGTGGTCAACACAGGTATATTCCTTATCGGATGTTGTCTGTTCTTTATGCCTACTATCAGAGAGTGGGCAACAGCGGCAGGCGTACCTAATGTCGGCACATTTATGGTAACATCATTTGTAGGACTAAACTTTGTTATCGAGCTGGCTGTTAATTTGGTGCTTTCTACCACTATTGTCAAGATAATCAACATCGGTATCAAGTCCAACAAAGTGCATATTTGAGATGTATATACAACACCAAAAGAGGCGTGGATTCCACGCCTCTTTTACTATTGATATAATGGTAATATATTACCAATTCCGCCTCCCTTGTGTAAAGGGGTGTTTTAATTGGGCGCTGCGCACGCGGGCGAACGCAGTTCGCCCCTACGATTATAGTAAAAATGAAACGACTACCTAATCTTTACAACTTCCGTAGGGGCCAACTGTGTTGGCCTCTATTTCTAATTCACGCAACTTAACTTTACATAAGGGAACCTCAATAGGATGATACGCACACAGCCGATTGTCATTTTGTTACAAATTAACATTTTCAAAATATCCGTATATTTACATAATTTTAAATTTATGCTAATATGAACATATAAAGTATTACGAGGTATGTTCATGAAAAAAAGACTGTTAAGCTTAATATTATCTGTTTCGTTGGTTTTGTCACTATTGCCTGTAGCGGACATTTGTTCTTATGCCGCAGACGAACTTTATACATACAACATATTGAGCTCATCAAACAAAACCGTTGAAATTACCAAATATAACGGAACGGAAGAAACGGTTAGCATTCCACAAACTATCGACGGATACACGGTGGTGAGTCTGTCGTCAAGCTCGTTTAGCGGTAATAGCTATATTAAAGTTATCAATATCCCTGCAACAGTAAATACTATTTCTTGTTATTTTAATTTACCGAATGTTGAGGAAATCAATGTCTGCGATAATAATTCCTATTATTCTTCCCGGGACGGCGTCCTTTACGATAAGGCAAAAGAAACTCTTATTAGATGTCCTTACAATTATCAGCAGGAAACATTTGTTGTACCCGAAACGGTTAAGGTTATCGGCAGTCACGCTTTTAAGACTGATGCATCTACAAGTAAAACATATACCACAATGATAAATATAGAAATCGGCGAAGGCGTCGAAGAATTACAAACTGCCGCATTTAGCGATACAAGATTCGGAGAAATTATTTTGCCTGACAGTGTCAAAAAAATAGGAAACTGTGCTTTTAGCGGTACACTTGCAGGTAAAATCCATTTTGGCAGCGGTGTTGAAGAAATCGGAAAACAGATGTTTACAACTCAATCGGGCAGCAGAACACCGCGTTTGTCAAAAATCACTGTTTCACCCGATAACAAAATCTTCTCCGATGTAGATGGCGTGTTGTACGGAAATTACGGCCGTGATTTGGTGGCATATCCCCAAAATAAAAATGATGTTAAAGAATATAAAATACCCGACGGAGTAACATATATTCATAGTTGTGCCCTACAGGCCTGTAGCTTTGATAAATTGGATTTAAACAATGTGACCGAAATAGCAGAAAATGCTTTTATGAACAGCACTATCAAGAGCTTTATTATTCCCGAATGCCTTAACGATTTTTATTATCCTGCTGCCACAACAGGTATTGAGTTCACTGTGTTAAATCCTTCATGCAATTTCCGTGTTTCTTATTTTGATTTTGGCTCGTATAATTATAAATATAATATCACTGTAAAAGCCTATGAAAATTCAACTGCTCAGGCTTTTGTGAACAACAATAGTAATGCTAACGTAACATATACCTTTATTTCCCTTGGTAAATACGGCGAATCATCCGGCGAAACCGAACCTGATACTCCGAATGAGCCCGAAATTCCCGATGAACCCGATAATGAAGAAAGCGAGTTCGTTTATTCCTGTATTGATGATAACAATATAAAGATAGAAGCTTACAACGGCAGTGCTACCGATTTGCTGATTCCTTCTGTAATAGATGGCTATATCGTAAAGGAGATAGGCAGCTCTGTTTTTGAAGCTAGTGAATTAACCTCGGTTATTATACCTGATACTGTAAGTAGTATAGGAAGATATGCTTTTTATAACTGTACTCAGTTAACACGAGTAACAATGCCGTGTTCTACGGAAATAATGAGCAAAGCATTTTCCGGCTGCGATAGTGTTCAAAAGGTAGTCGTAACAGCCGGTACCGGTCAAATGACAAATTACTCAAGTGACCCGTTATTGTTGGACAAAGACAATTCATTTATGCAGACACCGTGGTACAAAACTAAAGAAAAAGTGGAGGTAGTGCTTTGTAACGGTGTTAATAATGTTGGCAACTATGCTTTTTACAGATGCAGTAATATCCAGTCTGTCACTATACCCAAAACGGTAAATTCGCTGGGAGTCAGAGCGTTTTATTTGAACAAAGCTCTGCAAAGTATTGTTGTAAGTCCCGATAATCAATTGTATAGTGATGTTGACGGAGTTTTGTATAGCAAGGATAAGTCAACGCTTATCGTTTATCCTTCAGGCAAAAATGAAACATCATACGACATTATAGATAAAACAATTAATATTTCTGAATACGCTTTTTCCTTTTGCCAAAATTTAAACGTGTTGAATCTTTCTGCTTCATTGTCCGAGATGGGAACACTAAGTATTTATGACTGCGAAACTTTGAAGGAGGTTAATGCCCCTGAAAATAACGAAACATATTGTTCAAGTGACGGAGTTCTTTACAGCAAGGACAAATCAACGCTGGTGTATTATCCATCCGGCAAGAATGATAAAGAGTTTTCCGTTTTATCCGACGCCGTCGTTATCGGCGAAAGGGCCGTATGTTTCACCAAGCTTGAATCAATCGATATTCCGCAGGGTGTTACACAAATAGGCAGCTATGCATTTTATTCAAATAGAAGTGTAAGTGAGATTATTATTCCAAACAGTGTTAAGAATGTTGATAGTGATGCTTTCTACTTATGTACTTCATTAGTAAAAATTACAGTTTGTAGTTATGACTGCGAATTTAATGGAAAAACTATTCCGGATAGTGTAACAATTCATACCTGTACCGGTTCAACAGCACAGGCGTATGCCGAAAAATATGGTAATCCTGTTGTGTCAATCGGGCATAATTATGTTGATAAGGTGGAGTCTTCTTCTTGCACGGGAGAGGGATATGTTATTAAAGTATGTACAGTATGTGGTGATTCGTATGCAACAGATGAGGTAAAGACAGCAGGACATCAATATATCGAAAATGTAATCAGTCCCACCTGCACACAGCAGGGATATACCGTGTTCACTTGTTCAAAGTGCGATGATGTATATATTGACAATTATACTAATCCGTTGGAGCATAATGTAGTAACGGACAAGGCAATACCGCCAACCTGTAAAAATGACGGAAAGACAGAGGGCTCCCATTGTTCGAGATGTAACAAAGTTTTTGTTGCACAAGAAACAGTCAAAGCGACGGGACATTCATACGATAATGGCATAGTAAAAACAAAAGCAACGTGTACCGAATCCGGAAAAAAGGTATTTACCTGTAAAAAATGCAGTTACAGTTACAGCAAAACAATTGCTGCGACGGGTCATAATTACAGGACAAAAGTCACAAAGGCAACATTTGATAAGTCCGGCAGTTCCGTAACCTATTGCAGTATTTGTGGAATTGTAAAGTCAAAGAAACCAATTGCAAAAATCAAAACCGTACAGCTTTCCAAAATTTCATATACCTACACAGGAAAATATTTAACAAAACCGACTGTAACCGTTAAGGACAATAACGGTAATATAATAAGTCGCAGCAATTATACGGTTACATATATTTCACGCTCTACGGGAAAAAGCATTACAAATTTAAAGGGAATTGGGCAGTATAAGGTCAAAGTAGTATTTAAGGGTAATTATTACGGTACAAAATATTTGTATTTTTATGTTAAGCCAAAAAACATTGCCATAAAAACGCCATCAACCGGTAGCAGATATGTAACTGCAAAATGGACAAAGGACAGCTCAATATCAGGTTATCAGCTTGTAATTGCTACGAATAGCAGTTTTACTAAAAACAAGAAAACTGTTACAATCGGAAAAAATTCCACAACATCATATAGGTTTACCAAACTGCAAAGAGGTACAAAGTATTACATAAAAATCCGTTCATACAAAAATATAAAGGTTGACGGAAAAACAGCAAAAATGTACTCTGATTACAGCTCGGTTAAATCAATAATATGCAAGTAAGCAAAAGGGTGTTCAGCGATGAGCACCTTTTTGTATATATACGCTGTTAGAGAATAGGCAACAAAATATAAAAGTGATATCATAAGCATACAAAATAATTATGGAATTGAGGAAAGTTTATGAAAAAGGCTTTAAGTTTATTCTTATCAGTTGTGATGCTATTTAGTATGACCGCAGGAATTGATTTTTCTGCTTACGCAGCTAGTTATTCAGGAAAATGTGGCGATAGTGCAACCTGGTCTTACAATTCTTCAACCAAAAGCTTAACTATTAGCGGCTCCGGAGATATGTATGATTATTTTACTGAATGGAATTCCGATGCCAGGGTTTACAATGATCCTTCACCATGGGATGCATATAGTGAAAGTATATTATCAATCAGTATTGGTGATAGTATCACAAGAATAGGAAAAAGTAATTTTTCACACTTTTATAACCTAAATAATGTTGTTTTTGGAGACAGTATCGACACTATTGGCGTAAATGCATTTTATGCATGTAGTAATTTGGAATCGATAGATTTACCCGATAGTTTAAGAATAATTGAACATAGTGCTTTTGCCTTCGATAATTTGAAATCAGTGTATATTCCAAGCAATGTTGAACAAATAGGCTTTTCTGCGTTTACAGGTAATTATAAATTGTCAGAAGCTATTTTCCCTGTAGATACAAACATTAAAATGTTAGGCAGTAAAATTTTTGATTCAACCAGTATGGAATATAATGTTGACGAGTATGGCGGTAAATATTTAGGCCCGTATTTATTCAAGTTTATGGGTACGAAACAAGATATAGGAATCTATAGCGTTAAAGATGGTACTATCGGAATTGCGTCATTTGCATTTGATGAGGCTGATATATATTACGGTACCGGAGAAAGTACAGGCGTCAAGCACATAAGTAGGGTTAATTTACCTAACACATTGAAATATGTTGGATATGCTGCATTTGATTATTGTCCTAATCTTAACAATGTTGTTTTCCCGGAAAGCGTTGAAAATATTTGGGAAGCACCTTTTGATGATTGTGATAGTTTAACAAATATTACAATAAAAAATCCGTTATGTGATATTTTCTCAAAATCAATAGACGGAAATTGGGCTGAGTTTGAGCATAATATTACAATTTATGGATATTCCGGTTCAACTGCAGAGGCTTGGTGCAAATTCTATAGTCCCGGATGTACTTTCAAAAGCATAGGTAACTATAATTGTAACCATAAATTAGTATATAGTTACAAATACAGTCCAACTTGTACGGAAACAGGATGTTCCGTATATGAGTGTGAGCGTTGTCATTTTCGATTTGAAAAGAATATTGTTCCTGCAACCGGCCATACCTACGAGTCAAGGGTAACCACACCGGCAACAACATCTTCGGTGGGCAAGATTACTACAAAGTGTACCGTATGCGGCGCAGTAAAGTCAACCCAGACTATTTCTCGCATCAGCTCCGTCAAGCTTAGCGGCACATCATATACTTACGACGGTAATGTCAAGACTCCTTCTGTTACAATAAAGAATGTCAACGACAAGACCCTGGTAGAGGGAACCGATTACACAGTATCTTATGCAAGCGGTCGCAAGTATGTGGGCAAGTACTCTGTAAAGATTACCTTTAAGGGCAAGTACAGTGGTACAAAGACTTTGTACTTTACCGTAAAGCCGAGGACAA
>JBJEPK010000006.1:0-65669 GCA_051881195.1 Eubacterium sp.
TTTTGATAAAATGAAACGATAATCTAATCTTTACAACTACCGTAGGGGCGAACTGTGTTGGCCTCTATTTATATTTCCCGTCGAAATTGTTCGGTGGGATTACATACAAAATCTGTGACTGCCGATGGTTTTTATTACCGGGCGGGAGTGCATAAATGCGTCGTTGGTTTTGGCAGGGTTAAAGTAGTAGATAGCTCCGCCTGTTGGGTCCCAGCCGTTTAGGGCGTCCCGGGCGGCACGCTTGCTGCTCTCTGCCACAGGCTGATACCAGTTGCTGTCGTTTACGCAGGAGAACGCACCCTTTTGGTAAACAACTCCTGACAGACTGTCGGGAAAACTGGGGTGTGCCACACGATTGAGTATAACGGCGCCTACTGCCACCTGACCCTCATAGCTTTCGCCACGAGCCTCGGCCGAGATTACCTTTGCCAGCAGCTCCACATCGCTGTCGGAGTAGGAATTGTTGCTGTCCCCAAGACCCAGGTACAGCAGAGTTTTCTTTCCGCAAATTCCGTCGGCGGTTATGCCGCAGCTACGCTGAAAAGCTGTTACGGCATTTTTTGTGGCAGTGCCGTATATTCCGTCCACGTCTCCCTTATAGTGACCCAGGGACTTCAGCTTTTTTTGGATAGAACGGACTTCGCTGCCGGTGGAGCCCAGTCGGGATGTTACCCATGACACCTGGGCGCTGTCCACGGTGATGCAGGTCAGTACTCCGCCACTGATTGCTAAAAATAATACTACTGCCAGCAGAATTGCCAGCACTCGTTTTGTGTATCCGGTCATATTTATTCTCCTTATCTATAATATACTATTCATTATATATGTCAGGGCTGTGCCTGCGCCCACACCCATCGCCACATATAGTACCGACATACCGATTTGACGGATGGTTGGCTTTTGGCGAGGCGGCTTTTGGCTGGTTTTTGAAAATTTCATAGCCTCGGCGTGTAGTCGCTTGTCATCCATGGTGGGCGAGTTTGGCTTGACAAAAAATATGATTTTTTCAAAATAGGGGGAGTCGGTATTTGTGACCTCCAGTATCTGTTTGTTGACGCCTTTTATCATAGAATTTTCCTTTCTTTACAGCATTGTGTTGCTGCTGTCATTTTTAGTAACCTTTTTATACAGATAGTGTTTGATGATTTGCAAAAAATTATACAATTTTTGGTCACCAAAGATTTGTTGAATTTGATAGAAAAAAATACTTGACACACCCTGTTTATAACGATTCGTAATATCAACACTCCGGATTGCAATTGTGGAAAACTATGTGGAAAATGTTTAAATTTTTGCCCAAAATGGCTATAAATGGGGCGTTTTTGGTGGTGGAAAGTTAAAAAACACACCTTAACAGCCAAATTTTCAACACTTTACACACAGTTTTCAACATCCTTTGAAAATTTTATTTTTTTGTTAAAATTGCTATTTTTCACTTTTACTATTGACAAAATGATGATATAATCAATTAATACAAATAGTGAATTTTTGTGGAGAAATAATGATGGAAATATGGCAGGATAATGACAAAATTATTGTCAGCGATATTAAGTGCCTGGATTTGGATTTGACCTTGGATTGCGGACAGGCGTTCAGATGGAGCAGGAATGACGACGGCTCGTACACAGGCGTTGCCCTCAGCCATCCGCTGACCATATCCCGTGACGGCGACAATCTGGTGCTTCAGGGTACTACTATGGAGGAGTTCCGGGATTTTTGGCGTCATTATTTTGATTTGGACAGAGATTACGAGAGTATTTGTGCTACCCTTAAGCAGGACGACCTGGTGCGCTCCACAATTGACCGATATTACGGTATCCGTATTCTCAACCAGGACGGCTGGGAGGCGCTGTGCTCCTTTGTTATAAGCCAGCAAAATAATATAAAGAGGATAAAAACTATTATCCGGCGACTGTGCAGTGCCTATGGTGAAGACCTTGGAGGCGGACTGTACGGCTTTCCCACTCCGGACCGGCTGGCGCAAGTCAGCGAGGAGGAGTTGAGAGCCCTGGGTCTGGGCTACCGGGCAGGATATATTGCCCAGCTGTCCCGTGCCGTTGCCGACGGCGAGCTTGACCTGTCGGGGGTCAGCGATATGCCCCTGGAGGAGGCAAAAGCGCTGCTGATGAGCATACGGGGTGTTGGTGTAAAGGTTGCCAGCTGTGCGCTGCTGTTTGGCTTCGGCTTTTATTCGGCGTTTCCTGTTGATGTGTGGATGAAGCGGGTGATGGAATACTATCCCGACGGATTGCCGGAGTGCTTTGCAGGATATGAGGGCATTGCCCAGCAGTATCTATTCCACTGGGCCAGGAATAATTTGAAATAAGGACAGGATTTATGCAAAAATTATTTATCGACTATACCCCAAGCGACACCGTGATTCTTGACGGCGAAGAGGCTCGCCATATTGCAAAGTCACTGCGTATGCGAGTGGGGGATATGCTGACGGTTACCGACGGCGGCGGCAAGGACTACGGATGCCAAATAGAGGCAATAGACAGGGACACTGTCACTCTGTCCGTGTGTTACCGGCAGGCGTGCAATAGCGAGCCCACCTGTGCCGTTACCATATATCAAGGTGTGCCAAAGGGCCAAAAGATGGAGGATATTATCCAAAAATGCGTTGAGCTGGGGGTTACCCGTATTGTACCCACACTTACCAAGCGTAGTATCAGCCGTCCTGACCAAAAGCAGGCGAGCAAAAAAAATCAGCGCTACCAAAAGATAGCACTGGAGGCCGCTCAGCAGAGCGGCAGGGGTATTGTCCCACAGATAGAACAGCAAATGACGCTAAATCAGGCAATAGCCACCGATACTGCGGACAAAAAAATAGTGTTTTACGAGGGCGGCGGCAGTGCTTTGAAGGACATTGTGGCACCTACCGACACAGCTGTGTCCATATATATCGGTCCGGAGGGTGGATTCGACCCTGAGGAGGTGGAGGCTCTGTCCTCAGCCGGGGCGGTAGCGGCAACCCTGGGCCCCCGTATTCTGCGTACACAGACGGCACCGATTGCAGCCCTTACAGCCATAATGCTGTTGACGGATAATATGTAAAAATGAAACGATAACTTAAAATGTTTGGACTTTCGTAGGGGCACCACAACTCGTATTTGCAATCGCCTCTGTGCGTAGCACCCTGTTTATTAAAGAAGAAAATGGATAGAGGTTATTCCTCCATCCATTTTGTTATTTTTCCGTTGTTAAATTCTATATTCAGCGTTTTGCCGCCATACAGCTTGATACCCTTTGCGTGACCTGTCCATGATGTGGGGATTGCCTTGTTCTTTAGCAATTCTGCAATGCCGGCTGTTACACCAAAGTTGCCGTCAATCTGGAACGGCGGGTGAGCGTCAAACAAATTGGGATAGCTGCCGCCTCCTTGGTGAAAACGGAATTTGCCGGTGCCGATGGGGTACAGCTGATTTTTTATCAGGCGCAGGGCATTTTCTGCGTTGCCCAGTCTTGCCCACAGGCATACCTTCCAGCCCAGTGACCATCCTGTGCCGCCGAATCCACGAGTCAGCAGTGATTTTTCGGCAGCCTTGTTGACTTCATCGCTTTGGGGGATGGCAGAGGGATATACACAGTACAGGTGACTGACATGCCTGTGCTCCTTTTCTTTTTCGCCGTATTCTTTGACCCACTCGTTGATTCTGCCGTCACTGCCGATAGGAATGTCCGGCATGGCAGGGGTGTCGAAGCCCAGCTCTCTGCAATCAGCAAAGAATTCCTGCAAAATGCCAATGTCCATGGTGGGCAGATAAGTCAGACAGGCGCTGCCGTTTTCGTCAATATATGTATTTTCGGGGGAGATATTGGGACAGGTTACAAGCATGCCGTCCTTTTCTACAAGAAAGTCCTTGTAGAAATCCAGCACCATACCGAAATATGGCTTGATGTCCTCAATCAACGCTTCATCCCCGGTATAGCGATAGTGCTCATACACCTGTGCCAGCATCCAAGGCAGTGTGCTGTGCCAGAATGCGTAGCTTTCCGAATCGGTTTGGCCCATTGGGTCGCCTGCGGGATAGCTGGCGCCCCAAATGTCGCTGTTGTGATGAGCACAGGAACCGCCGCAGTGGTAGTGGTCCCGGGCGGTTACCCTTCCGTTTTCGGCCATATTTTTTGTTTGCTCAACAAAGGGAGCAAAGCACTCTGACAAATTGGTTATATCCGTAGGCCAGTAGTTCATTTCCGTGTTGATATTCACGGTGTAGCTGGATGACCACGGGGCACGCAGGTGTGGATTGAATATGCCTTGCAGGGTCATACATCTGCTGCCCGGACGGGAGCAGGATATTGTCAGGTATCTGCCGTACTGAAACAGCAGTGCCACCAGATTGTTGTCATCTGCACCCTTTTGGAACTGCTTGAGCCTCTTGTTGGTAGGTACATCACTTCTGTCACTGCCAAAGTCAACATCAACTCTGTCAAACAGGCGGGCAAAATCCTCTTTGTGCTCCTCCAGTAACCGGCTGTAGGGCTTTGGGTTGTCCAGATATGAGTATGCCCTGGCCTGTGCATCTGCTGTGGGCATCTTGTTGTAGTCCACAAATGATGTGGCAAGGGATATTAGGATGGTGGTATCCTTTTGGTTGGTGACGGTAATGCTGTCATTCTCAAACACGGCTGTACCCAGCACCTTGGCCACGCCGCAAAAGGTCATTGCACCCTCACCGTAGTCAAATGCATTGCCGTTGTTGTGGTATGGAGGCATACATATCTCCGGCGCATTGCCCTCTATCACCAGGCTGTCCTTGTGGGTATAGCATCTGTGGTGCAGCTTTGAGGTGAATGTTAGGTCAAAGCTGACACCCTGCTCGCTGTGAATGTTCACCACTATCAGTTGGGCGGGATAGCTGGCAAATACAGTTTGTCTTACTCTGCTGTTTTCGGTTACCGATATACCGCGGGAGATGTCCAGAGTACGGCTGTAGCCGTGACCCTTGGCGTTTTTGTACTTTATGATTAAATCGCCAAAGGGCAAATACGCCTCGCTCCAGTGACCGTGCATATCCTTGTTGGCAATGTCCTTTGCTCTCTTGTGGTCGCCGGCAAATACGGCGTCACGAATTTCTGCCAGGTGATTGCCTGCGTCCTTGTTGTTTAGGTCCTTTGGGTATCCGGACCATAGGGTGTCCTCGTTGAGAGCGATGCGCTCATTTTTCAGGTTGCCAAACACCATTGCACCCAGTCTGCCGTTGCCAACAGGCAATGCTTCCTCCCAGGCTTTAGCAGCCTTGGTATAATACAGCGTGTTTTTCATTCTTTCTCTCCCAAAATACAATAATATTTATGGTGTCATTATAACTTTTTTTACCGTTTTTTTCAACAGTTAATTGAAAATACTATGTGCCTGTGGTATCATACAGTTGTATTAACTTTTGGGAGATTGAATATGAAAAAGATAATAGCAATTTTTCTTGCTGTCATTATGACGGCATTGCTCTTTGGATGCAGCAAGGAGCCTGAGATACAAGAGACAACAGCAACCACCACAACCACAACACAGCCGGAGATAAAGGTGCATAATCCTTTTACCGGCGACAGCGATTTTGACGAGGCTGCTGTAGGCCGCCGTCCCGTGGCAATAGTGGTGGAGAATACCTCTGCCGCCCGTCCCCAGTGGGGTATCGACACACCGGACATTATTGTTGAGGGCGAGGTTGAGGGCGGAATCAGCCGTATGCTTTGGCTGTACGCCGATTACAATTCCGTACCCGACAAGGTGGGACCCATCCGCAGCGCCCGTCCGTCCTTTGTGGAATTCAGCGAGCTTTTTGACGCTATTTTTGTTCATTGGGGCGGCAGTCACAACAAGGGTAATTATATTGGCGGCTACGGTGTTTTCGGCAGGGACAATGTGGCTCACATCGACGGTATGGCAGGCGGACCTCTCTTTGGCAGGGACACCACACGCTCCGTTTCCGGTGAGCATCGCGGAATTGTACACGGTGACAAGATGGCTCAGGTGATAGAAAAGAAGGATTGCCGCAAGAATTACAGCAAATCCCACTTCACCGAGTTTGAGTTTTATGATGATATTCACGATGCCGGTACAGACTCGGCGGGTACACTGTCCTGCAAGTTCTCCTCCCGTACCGACACTCGTAAGTTCAGTTTTTCTGCCGATGACGGCAAATATCACTGTGGTGACTGGAAGACGGATGTTAAGTTCCAAAATGTGATTATTCTACAGGCGGATACCACATATATCACCACCCCGTACAAGGGCTCAACCACCACCTATCTCAACTACAGCATCACTTCGGGCACGGGATATTATGCCTCCAACGGCAAGGTGCTGCCAATCAAGTGGGACACTTCTGCCGGCAGATTAAAGCTTGCCGATAACGACGGTAATTCCATCTCGCTCAACAAGGGCAACAGTTACATTGGCCTTGCCTCCTCCAACAACGGCGGTCAGGTCAGCTATCAGTAAACACTCGCAGCACTCCAAAAGGGGTGCTGTTTTGTGTTTTTTGGCGGTTTGCGGCCCTGTTTAGTATTGACACTTGGGGGCGTTTCGTGTTACTATTGATTTAATTATGAAAGGTGGGATATTATGCGTAAAAATATCGTATTTTATTTCAGCGACCAGCAACGCTCCGACACTGTCAATGACCGGCTGACCCCTAATTTGATGCAGCTTGCCAGTGAGGGCGTTATGTTTGACAACAATATTACTTGTCAGCCTGTGTGTGGCCCTGCCCGTGCTTGCCTGCAAAGCGGCAGATACGCTACCCAGCTTGGTTGCTATTGGAACGGAATTCCGTTGCCGCAGGATGCTCCATCCCTTGCTCACTATTTTAACAACGCCGGTTACCAAACAGCGTATATCGGCAAGTGGCATTTGGCATCCGACAGACTTCCGGGTATTGGTCTCCATTGTGAGAAAACTGCCATCCCGACAGAAAAATTAGGCGAGTACCAGTATTTTCGTGGAGCCGATGTGCTGGAGTTTACCTCCCACGGCTATGACGGATACATCTTTGATGAGAAGGGCAACCGTCATGATTTTACGGGCTATCGTGCCGATTGTATCAATGATTACGCTCTTGAGTACCTGGATAATTGTGACAAAGACAAGCCGTTCTTTTTGTTTGTCAGCCAGCTGGAGCCACATCACCAGAATGACCATCACTGCTACGAGGGCTACAAGCCTACAGTGGATGATTACCGTGATTATCCGATTCCCGATGACCTTACATTCTTAAAGGGTGATTACGAAAAGTCATATCCTGATTATCTGTCGGCCATCAACCGTCTGGATTACAATGTGGGCAGATTGGTAGATAAGCTTAAGGAGTTGGGTATCTATGATGATACTATCATTATATATACCTCCGACCACGGCAGTCATTTCAAAACACGAAATCCCGAGTACAAGCGTTCCTGCCACGAGGCGGCGGTACATACCCCGCTTATTATCCGCGGCGGACAGTTTACCGGCGGCAGACGGGAGCCTAAGATTACCTCCCTTATTGACCTTCCGCCAACCCTGCTTTCCATGGCAGGTATTGACATACCATGTGACTATATGGGTATGGACCTTGCAGGTGACATCAGTCAGAGAGAGGCTGTGTTCATCCAAATCAGTGAGGCCAGCAATTCCCGTGCTATCCGTACTGATAGGTACAAGTATTCTGTTCGTGACGCTGCACCTGTCGGATATATTCACGGCAAGGCAAATGTTTATTTTGAGGATTACCTTTACGATTTAGAAAAGGACCCTATAGAAAAACACAATCTTATCAAAGACCCTGCCTATGCAGAAATCAGACAGCACCTGAAGTCTGTATTAGTTGCAGAAATGACAAAGGCCGGCGAGAAGAAGCCTATTATTCTTCCGGCAGTGAAAGTGAGGAAAAAGTAATGGAAAAACAATTGACTCTCAAAGAGAGAATCTGCTTTACCCTCGGTGCATTCGGTAGATCAGGTATCTACACCCTGATGTCCATGTTCACCCTGGTATTCTTTCAAAACGGTGCCGGCCTTAGCCTTAAGCAGGGTACCACAATCATCCTGATTGGCAGAATTTTTGACGCCCTCAACGACCCTGCCATGGGTATGCTGGTAGATAAGACCCGTACCAGATGGGGCAAGATGAGACCCTATCTTCTGTTCTCGCCCGTACCTATCGCAATTTCTACAATTTTGCTGTTTACCGCTCCGTTTAAGGACGGCTCACAGGCGGCATTTGTTTGGGCACTGGTTACATACATTGTTTGGGGCGTATGCTTTACTATCCAGGATGTTCCGTTCTGGGGTCTGTCATCGGTTATCACCCCTATCGAGAGTGAGCGTACATCGTTTATCTCCACCGCTCGTCTGGGCTCCACATTCGGCGGCATTTTGCCGGCTCTCCTGGTGCCAATCCTTTATCAGAGCAATTTGGGATACGAAAAGGGATTCTTCATTTCTGCTGTACTGTTTGCTATTCTCGGAGCAGGTCTGTCCATACTCATCTTCTTTGTATCCAAGGAGAGAGTGCCTAAGATGGACCACTCACCTACATTCCGTGAGACCTTTAACGTACTTGCTAAGGATAAGCTGCTGATTATCGTTATCTTTGCTGCTATTCTCGGCTCAACCATGGTTACCGCAAACCAGTGTGCTGACTATATCGGTAACTATCTTATTATCCAAAACTACACTGACTTTAGTATGATTTTTGACGAGGCCGGCAATCTTTTGCCAAATGTTGATGCAAAGGCTGCGTATAACGGCTTTTGGATTCCTCGCGGAACCATCGTTACCACCCTTACTGTTGCTATCGGTGTTGGCATGGTGCCTGCTATGGCTATCTTCCCGGCTCTTTGCAAGAAGTTCTCTCTCAAGCAGATTTACATCGGCTCAGCTCTTATGGGTCTTGTCGTACATGTGCTTTGCTATGTAGTATTCTCCAGAGACATTACTAATGTAAACATTTATCTCCTTTGGGTATTCCTGTTCCTGATGGGTGTGCCTCTTGGTATCTACAATGTTATTACATACGCATTGATTGCCGATGCGGTAGATTATATGGAGTGGAAGACCGGCGAGCGTCACGAGGGCGTATGCTTCTCATTCCAGACCTTCCTATCCAAGGTTAATGCCGCTATCGCTACATTTGTATTCGGTCAGCTTCTTGACCAGACCAACTTTAAGCCTGTTGACAAGTCCCTTGTTGATATTGAGGGTCGCCAGATTTTCTTCCAGCAGGATGAACACACACAGGTTATGCTCCTGGCACTGGTTACCATTGTGCCGGCTGTAGGCTTCTTCCTTACTATCCTACCGATGTTGTTCAACGACTTCACCGGCAAGACAAAGGCAGACGCTCAGGCTCAGCTTGCCGAGGCACACGCAAAGGCAATGGAAAATGAGTAATATGACCCTTACCGACGCCCTGCGAGGCAGAAGGAGTATCAGGCATTACGATACCGGTCGCAGTGTAACCGGGGAGCAGGTGGAACAGCTGATTGACAGCGCCATCCTTGCCCCCAGCTGGAAAAACAGTCAGACAGCGCGCTATTACTGTGCCGTTACTCCCGAGGCTATTGCCAAGGTTAGCGATTGCCTGCCTGAGTTCAACCGGAATAACTGCCGGGGCGCGGCACTGATTGTTACTGCATTCGAGAGTAATCGTGCCGGCTTTGATCGACAGGGCAATCCCGACAACGAGTGCGGCAATGGCTGGGGCTATTATGACCTGGGTCTGCATAACGAAAATCTTGTGCTGCAGGCTCATTCCATGGGCCTTGGTACATTGATTATGGGTATTAGGGACGGTGACGCCCTGCGTGTGGCTCTGGATATACCGGAGTCCCAAACGGTGGTGTCGGTTATTGCAGTGGGTTATCCTGCCGATAATCCCGATATGCCCAAGCGAAAATCCAATGCCGATATTATTACTTGGATATAATTCTTAATTACATCATACTATTTTAAGGGCTGAGATTTTGTCTCGGCCCTTATTTTTGGGAGATAATAGACACTTCTTAATAGACAATCGTCTAATTTATCAACAAATTATAAACTTTTTTAATTCCTGTTGACCTTTTGGGTAGCAAGTATGTATAATACAGGCGAATTAATGAAAAAGGAGTAATTGTTATGAACACACCCAATGCACCATGGCTAAAATATTACGGCGATATTCCCGCCACTCTTGAGTACCCACAGGGCTCAATGTACGAGGCTGTCAGGGATTCTGCCGTTAAGCTGAACAAGATGAACTCCATTGCCTACGAATTTCAGGGCAAAAAGACTACATACAAGCAGTTTTTATCCAAGGTTGACACCCTTGGAAAGGCATACAAGAGCATCGGCATCAACAAGGGCGACACCGTCACCGTGTGTATGCCCAACACTCCGCAGGGCGTTGATTCCTTTTATGCTCTCAACCGTATCGGCGCCATTCCGGCAATGATTCATCCCCTGTCTGCAGTGGGCGAGATTGCATTTTATATCAATACTGCCGGCAGCAAGGCTGTGCTGGTTGTGGATTTGTTTTACGAAAAGGTGCTGGAGGCACTGGAGCAGGTTGACCATGAGGTAAAGGTTATTGTGGCTCACATCAAGGATGAGCTTCCGTTCCCGCTGAACCTACTCTATCCTCTCACGCTAAAGAAGAAGCCTGCCCCTCTCCCTGCAGATAACAAGAATGTTATCGACTGGGCGGACTTTATCTCCGCCGGCAAAAAGGCGGCGCCCCTTACCAACGATATGCCAACCGCCAACGAGACTGCTGTTATCCTCTTTAGCGGCGGTACTACCGGCACCTCAAAGGGTATAGAGTTAACTAACCTAAATATGAATGCGCTGGCATATCAGGTAGCGTCAAATGCCGGATTCTCCATGGAGGGTCTGCGTATGTTCTCTGTTATGCCTTTGTTCCACGGCTTCGGCTTGGGCGTAGGTATCCACACCGCCCTTGCAGCCAGCGGCACATGTATCATCATCCCTCAGTTCACCATCAAGACATACGCCAGGGATGTAAAGAAGTATAAGCCAAATGTTATTGTCGGCGTGCCCACTCTGTTTGAGGCTCTCCTGCGCAGTGAGGGATTTGATTTTGACTTGTCATTCCTGCGCGGTATGTTCTGCGGCGGCGACTCACTGTCTGTGGAGCTTAAGAAAAAGGTGGACACCTTCCTCAAGGAGCATAACGCTGCTATCCAGGTGCGCGAGGGCTACGGCACTACAGAGTGTGTTACCGCATCCTGCCTTACTCCTTACGATACATACAGAGAGGGCAGTATCGGTATCCCTCTTTCCGACACATATTATACCATCGTTGACCCCCGCACGGACACCGAGTTGCCTTACGGTGAGGAGGGCGAGATTTGTATCTGCGGCCCAACTGTTATGAAGGGCTACCTCAACAACGCCGAGGAGACTGCGTCCACCCTGCGTACCCACAGCGACGGCAATGTTTGGCTCCATACCGGCGACCTGGGTGTTATGGACGAGGACGGATTTGTATATTACAAGCAGAGAATGAAGCGCCTTATCATCGTATCGGGCATCAATGTTTATCCATCCCAGGTTGAGAATGCTATCGACACCCACCCCGATGTGCTCCTTTCCTGTGCCATCGGTGTGCCCGACCCATACAAGATGCATGTGGTAAAGGCATTTGTAGTTCTTCGCAAGGGCGTTGAGCCCAGTGAAAAAATCAAGGAGGAAATCCTGGAATACTGCAAAAAGAATATATCCCGCTACGGCGTGCCAAAGGAGATTGAGTTCCGCGACGATTTGCCAAAAACATTGGTAGGCAAGGTTGCATACCGCCGGCTGGAGGAAGAAGAATTAGCAAAGTACGAAGCGAATAAGTAATAAAGTAATGAGGGCAACGGTTTGTTGCCCTCTAAATTATTTTGTGTGTAGTGATTTTTGGTACAATTCATCTTCCCACCATTTGATGGGATTGTCGTCTATATATTGCCATTTCGTTTGGTAATCGCATTGGTCGCGTATGATGTGGTCATAGTAGTTTTTTTGCCATATTGACCTGCCTATTTGCTTGCTGACAGAGCCTTTGAATTGTTTGATAATACGACCAATCGTAGGGGCGAACTGCGTTCGCCTTTCTGGTATATCAATACGAATTAGCAGGTGCACATGATTGGGCATAATTACATAGTTGTCAACAAACACATTGGTATATATTGTGTCCAATTTTTTTATTTCGGCATCAACTATGCCGCCTATCTCTGTTAGGCGAACGCAGTTCGCCCCTACGGTAACAGAAGATAGGATTGGCAACCTATCATTTACACACAATGTAATAAAATAAGCGCCGTTTTGGGCATAGTCAAAATTGCGTAGCCTATTGGGTTTTCTTATTTTTCTTTCCATAATACCATTATAGACCGGGCATATTGTGTTTGCAAGAGAATTTACCGTCTTGTATATACGCTGGGGGAGTACCCCAATATCTGGTTTACAAATCTGCGATTTTGTACTAATTTGAAAAAATTTACAAATTATTCACAAATTCTCTTGACAATGCCTTGCTATTATTATATTATAGGCACATAAAAATAAGATAATATGCCTATCTGTAAGTACTGGGCATATTTCGAGCGATTTGTGGGCGGCGCAGTCAGTAAGCCCTCACTGTAATTGCTCGGTAGAGAACGGAGGTATTTTATGAACAGATTATCAAAAAGATTGCTGTCCATCCTGCTGTCTTTGGTAATGGTTATCACCACAGTTCCGGCTTTTGCTGTCACAGCAGACGCAGCTGCTACAGGCACATCGGACGACAAGCTGTTGTTCGCTTACTTTTGCGGTGACGACAACACCAGCTACACCGTCAACCAAAAGATTAGACTGGCAGTATCCGAGGACGGTATCAATTTTTCACCACTGAACGGTAATTCACCACTGCTGGATAATACAGAGGACGGCAACGGTATCAACTTTAACGGCATGTGGGGCAATTTTGCCCACACCGGCGGCGCTCGTGACCCGTTTATTATCAACAAGCACGACCCGGCAACCGGCGATATTATCGACGGCTACTATGTTGTTGCTACCGACCTGTGTGTTACATCCACTGCCCATAGCTACAATAACCAAAAGTTGATGGTATGGGACGTCACCAGCCTGGACACCATTGCCGATGTTAAGCCCACAGTTATCGACACCACGGGTATGTTCTCTGAGCAGTCATCCATGGCAACCAGCGACGACGCCATCGCTTGGGCTCCCGAGGTTGTATGGTGCAACGAGATGAAAGCCTACGCTATGGTCTGGTCCGGTCCTTTCTACACCAACGCCAGAATTAATGTTGCGTTTACCAACGACTTCAAGACATTCTTTACCAGCACCGGAGCCACAATCGACGGCAGCACCACATTTGTGGAGACGCTGTATTCCGTATCCGGCGGCTACACCATCGACGCTAATATTAATTACGAGAACGGCGAGTACTATATGGTATTCAAGCGTGAGGATCATGAGAATGAAGGAATCAAGGGCCAGCTTTACTTTGCTCACGCATCCACCCTTATGGGACTTAAGGACTGCGCGCCTACCCGTTTTTACGATTCTGTTAACTACGGCCACCCCAAGGGTCTTGAGGGTCCCGAGGTGTACAAGCGCCCCGACGGTCACTGGGTTCTGATTGCCGACGAGTATGTAAAGAACCCTGTTTGCTCCTTTGCTATGTACGACCTGGGCACCAGCCTGAAGGAGGGTCTTGTGGACAAAGGCGGCGAATATGACCATAACCTAGACAGAGTCAGCACAAATATCAACTCAGTTTATCCCCGTCACGGCGGTATGGCAGTCATCAGCAACGATGAGTACAATGCCCTCAACGAGGCTTATGCAGGATATACCCCATCCAATCCCGGTCAGCTGGTTGCACAGTACTTTACCACAAGTGATGTAACAGAGGACGCAACCGGCAACGGCTATACTCTCAGCACATACAACGGTCTGTCCACTGCCACAATCGGCGGCAAGGAAAATGTTGCTTACTTTGACAACGGCAGCACAAATTCTAACAGCACAAGCGCAAAGTACGCATCCGTTGGCACAGGCCAGATGAATACCGGCGACCACGCGTTTACTGCCGCAGACGGCTTTACCTTTATGTGGGATGCATACGACCTGGGTACATCCGGCGGCTACGACGCTTACGCAAATCTGTACAACCTGTCCACTTACACAGGCTCTGTGGGTAACTGCTCCTATGACGAGACCAATTGGCCCCAGAACGGCTACAAGCTGTCATACGTTACCTCCCAGCTTTCTGCAGGTATATCCAACGGTGTTCAGTCATCAGCCGGTATCCAGCGTACCGACGGCTCCAGCCCGGCTCTTAACGGATGGCACAGCTACAAGGCTGTATATAGCCGCAACGGTATGGTTGTTTACCGTGACAATGTCAAGGTGCTGGCTTATGCAATGGACGGCATCAACGATGACTGGGTTAGCGACCTATTCGGTACCAACGGCAGAATCAATATCGGTGCCTCCCTGTTTGCCAACGACAAGCTGTTCAACGGATATATCTCCGACTTTAGAATTTACAATACTTCTAACCAGCAGAATGTTGCTCGTATCGACTATCTTATTGAGAATCCACCTGTTGTTGTTGAGCCAGGTGAAGATATAGATGAGCTCAAAGGCTATATGAAAGCCTTTGAGGATAAGATGAAAGACGGCAACCTGTACACAAATATGGCGCCGGCTTACGCACAGTATGTTGCATCACAGGAGGCTATCAACGAGGCATGTCGCACCGGCGACGGCTCAAATTTGGCTGCCGCAAAAGCAGCGTTAGAAACCGCAATAGGAAATATGGCTGTATGGCATAATCCACACACCGGTGATTATGCCGAAAAGTATTTGGGTGACACTAAGGTCTTTATTGACGCCAACAATAGTTCTGTAGATGAATACAAGCAGATATACAAGAATGTTTTGTACACCGAGACCGGCTTGACCGACAAAGATAACTCTCATGCCGCAAAGGTTACAGGTTTTCAGTCAGGCGCAAACACAAGTTACAAAACAGATGACAAGGTCTTTATGCCTGAATGTACTTTGCTGTACGACGGCTCCTCTACTGTTCCTCAGGTAGGAGCAATGTACGCACTTTGGGGCGCCAGCAAACCTTGGAACTGGAACTGGAATACACTTAGAGTATTCTGTTGTTATGTCAGCAATACATCCGATATTGGTTTTGCAGGAGATTGGAAGGGTTACGACGAACGTCTAAATCATACATGGGTTTGGGCAAATAACCCTAACACAATATCTGGTTTTTCCGGCACAGGTGATTCGACAACAAATTACTATAATCAAGGTACGAATACTGAGCGTTTCTACGCCAATGTTTTGCAAGTAAAAAGTATAACCGGAGATAATGCAAACAATATTTTGGTAGAATATACTCCGGACTTTACTATTCGTGTTGGTTACGATACTGCTAATGCGGTTACAACCTTAACCAGCAGCAAAAAAGTAAGAGTTCTTAACTACAAAAAGATAGTAGATGACCTTAAGGCTTACAAGCAAACAAAGTTTGCAAATATTGAAAATTACAAAAACGGCGGAATGACTAATTTGATTAACAAGTTTAATGAAGTTATGGACAAAGACCCCAACGACTTCTTTAATGCCACAATAAACGGTTATTCAGATTGCTCAGAATGGTATTCAGCAGAATTTGCAACTATAGATATGGCATCAGGCACTGCTGACAGCAACCAGCCCATTACTCACGCCAGGTCTTCCTGCAACTGGACTACAGATTCTTTGCCAACATGCACAGTTGACGGCAAAGAGACCGGTGTTTGTGTATTCTGCGGAAAATCTATTGAGAATGCACTGCCGTCCATCGGTCACGAATACAAGTTTGACAAATCCGGCTCACAGTATGTATGCCAGCATGACGCAGGCCACACAAAGTCAGTGGACCTGACAGTATATGACGAGACACAGATTCTCTACGGCCTGGTTGACAAGTCGGCGTACAAAGATGTGGCGGTTATTGATTCTGCAAAATCGGTGCTTGACGGCGTTCTTGACGCTGCGGCAGGGGACGAAAATCCGCAGACAACCATCGACGCGGCAATCTCTTCTATGATAACTGCTATCAACAGCAACAACACTGCCGAGGCAGAAAAGAACACATACAATGTTAAGTTTTATGTCAACATTGACGGCGTTTCTACATTGGTTAGCGACAGCGATGTACCTTACGGCAAGGTTATCAACCTGGATGCAAACGCAACGGGTCTTGTAGGCGCAGGCCAGTGCTACTCATGGACAGTGAGCACCGGCGGTACTGAGAGAACATTCTCCCAGGCAGGCAACACCCGTACTATGCTGGTACAGGCAGACACTGTTGTTACTGCATATTGCTCAACAACGGACAGAGTAGCCAAGATTTACAACCCGTACAACGCTGTACTGTACACTGTAGCGGTACAGGTTGGCGACACAATCACCGCCGAGAACAATGTAATCACAATTACTCATTCCGGCACACCTACCACATATATTGTGGGCAGTATGCCGTATATGGTAGTAACCGGATTTAAGCTGGACGGTCAGGAGCTCAGCGGAGAATATACTGTGACTGCCGATGCCACAGAGATTAATATTAAGCCGATTGTAGACAAGTCAACTGCCGGCACCTACACCATCACCCTGGACGGCAGTGCAGTTGCAACGGATGTGGCTTACGACAGGTTGGTAACAGTTGACGCAGCTGACGCCTATGCTATCGTTGCCAAGCTGGGTGACGGTCAGTACGCAATCGCAGCTTACGGCGGCACATATTCATTCTATGCCAACAGGAGCTTGGACTTCTGCTCGGTTACCAAGTCGGGCACAACCTACACAATTGATGGCAAGGCAGTTACCGACAAGACCTTGATTTACAAGCTTAACAACGGACTGCCCGATGTATATAGCGGTCATGCTGTTACCGACGGCGCAGACAGAGTAACCACCTTTAACGCATTTACCTTTGGTTACGACAACAGCAGTATTGTTATTCTTGAGGCAGGTACGGTATATACCACCGGCACTGTAACCGAGGACACATTTGTTATCGGCGGCGAGGGTGTAAAGCAGGTGGTAGCAAAGAATATCGTCAATCCGGGCAATCAGTACTCATTGTCCATCGGCAACGGTAGGGGCAAGGGCGTAAAGACCCGCGCTTATGTAAGATATTCTTACACCAACGGCACCGGCGAGACAGTGGAAGCAATCACATACGGCAATGTATGTGTACTGGCATAAGGAGGTAATTAAGATGACAAAATTTTATGAATCTCCTGTAGTAGAAATCGAAAAGTACACTGTAACCGGTGACATTTGTACCACATCGGACGGTCAGGGTAACGGCGACGATAATATCGAGTTGGAATTTTAACACATAGTAAGAAACGGGGCTTCGGCCCCGTTTTTTTCCTTTTTTGGCTCCCCTTGTGTAAAATGCGTATATTCAACCAATTTTGCCTCCCTTGTGCAAAGGGAGGGGGACCACGCTTGCGTGGTGGAGGGATTGTCAAAATAAGTCTGTATCTTCACCTTTTATCCCCTCAGTCGCATATAAAATGCGACAGCTCCCCTTAATTACATAATAAGGGGAGCCTTAATCGGATAAAAACGAGCCCTTTACATAAGGGAGCCTAAAAAGGTTTTTACACAATTGTTGCATATTTGCAATTACATTGATAATGTACATAGTTTGAAAAATATGATACAATACAAAAAAAGGCTACTGATATTGTCAAGGAATACCGGAGGTGTTGTATGTCAGACCGAAAGCATAATCACAGCCTTGTGCATAATGCGAGAGAATTGCGAAAAAATATGACAAAGGAAGAGCGACACTTGTGGTATGATTTTTTAAGAGAATATCCAATACGATTCAATCGACAAAAGGTGTTGGGCAACTACATTGTGGATTTTTATTGCGCAAAGGCAAGGATTGTAATTGAACTTGACGGCTCACAGCATTACGAGGATAAGGAAATAGAATACGATACCAAACGCTCAAAGTATCTGGAGCAATACGGCTTGACGATAATCAGGATACCGAATAATGAAATAAATAATAATTTTGACGGCGTGTGTGAATACTTGGATAATTACATAAAGCGGTGTATATCCGATTAGGCTCCCTTGTGTAAAGTGCGTATATTCAACCAATTTTGCCGCCCTTGTGCAAAGGGAGGGGGACCACGCTTGCGTGGTGGAGGGATTGTCAAAATAAGTCTGTATCTTCACCTTTTATCCCCTCAGTCGCATATAAAATGCGACAGCTCCCCTTAATTACATAATAAGGGGAGCCTTATTCGGATAAAAACACCCCTTTACACAAGGGAGGCAAATTGGGTGTATATATTTGCAAATTTCCCCTTGACTTTTTGGTGGAGTTAGTGTATGCTAATTGTATCAGTTAGCGATGGCTAACCCACATTGCAGAATATAGCATATACAATGGTAATATATATTAGTATATAATATACATAACTATAGGAGAAAGTATGAAGTTATCTAGTCTAAAGCCGGGAGAAAGCGCCCGAATCAACACTGTGGGCGGACAGGGAGCATTGCGCCAGCACTTTTTGGATATGGGGATTATCCCCGGAGCAGTGGCTACGGTTGTCAAGCTTGCGCCAATGGGGGACCCTATGGAGCTGGAGCTTTACGGCTACCAGTTGAGCCTGCGTTTGGAGGATGCAGGTAATATCGACGTTACTCCCACTGATGCGCCGCAGCCACAGCCTGCAACCAAAAGCAAGCGCGACACAGCTCACCCGGCGTTGGGCGAGCCGGGTATTCACCATATCAAGGGCAGCGGCAATCGACTGCCGGAGGGCACATTGCTTACCTTTGCGCTGGTTGGCAACCAAAATTGCGGCAAGACCACCTTGTTTAACCGTCTCACAGGAGCAAACCAGCATGTGGGCAATTTTCCCGGGGTTACGGTGGACCGAAAGGACGGCTCAATTATCGGCCATTCCAACACCTTGATTACGGATTTGCCGGGTATATATTCTATGTCGCCCTACAGCAGTGAGGAGCTGGTGAGCCGTAATTTTGTGCTGGGCGACAAGCCCCACGCAATCATCAACATTGTGGACGCCACCAATATTGAGCGCAATTTGTACCTTACTATGCAGTTGTTGGAGATGGGTATTCCCATGGTGGTGGCAGTCAATATGATGGACGAGCTGACCGGCAATGGCGGTTCAATTGACATCAATGCCATGGAGGATATGCTGGGAGTACCGGTTGTGCCGATTTCGGCTGCGAAGAATTACGGCGTTGACGAGCTGATTACCCATGCACTGCATATTGCAGAGTATCAGGAGTGCCCGTTGAGGCAGGATTTTTGTGACCCGGATGACCACAAGGGCGCAGTGCACAGGTGCTTGCATGGGGTGTGCCACTTGATTGAGGACCACGCCAGTGAGGCGGGCTTGCCCCTTAGATTTGCCTCGTCAAAGGTGGTTGAGGGCGACCAAGATATAATCAATCAACTGAATTTGGACCAAAATGAGTTGGAATTTTTGGAGCATATTACCGTGCAGATGGAGAATGAGCGCGGGCTTGACCGCAGTGCCGCCATTGCCGATATGCGATTTGCTTATATTCGCAGGGTGTGTGCCGTGGCGGTTAACAAGCCACACCTGAGCAAGGAGCGACAGCGCAGTGAGAAGATAGACAAGGTACTAACCGGCAGATTTACTGCCATCCCGGTATTTGTGGGCATTATGGCGCTGGTGTTTTATCTTACATTCAATGTAATAGGCGCGTGGCTCCAGGGCTTGCTGGAGCAGGCAATCAACGGACTGACAATGCTGGTAGATACAGCTATGACCAACGCCCATGTAAACTCAACACTGCACAATTTGGTGATTGATGGCGTATTTGGCGGCGTGGGCAGTGTGCTGAGCTTTTTGCCCATTGTGGTGGTTATGTTCTTCTTTTTGTCATTGCTGGAGGACAGTGGGTATATCGCGCGAGTGGCGTTCTTTATGGACAAGTTGTTGCGCCGTATCGGATTGTCCGGCAGGAGCATTGTGCCCATGCTGATTGGCTTTGGTTGTACCGTGCCCGCAGTTATGTCCACTCGAACACTGCCCAGCGAGAGGGACAGAAAAATGACTATTTTGCTGACACCGTTTATGTCCTGTACTGCCAAATTGCCTATTTATGCTTTTTTTGTCAGCTCGTTCTTCCCCGGCAAAGGGGGACTTGTGATGACGGGACTGTACTTTTTGGGCATTGTGATGGGCATACTTATGGCGTTATTCTGCAAGGCTTTTGTATTCAAGGGCGAGGCTGCACCGTTTGTTATGGAGCTTCCTAATTATCGTTTGCCGACTATACGCAGCACTCTCCAGCTTATGTGGGAAAAGGCAAAGGACTTTCTCCAAAAGGCATTTTCCGTAATCTTGATTGCTACTATTGTGGTATGGTTTTTGCAGACCTTTGACAGCCGACTGAATGTGGTTACCGATTCGGCAAACAGCCTGATGGCCGCAATTTCGGGTGTGATTGCGCCGTTGTTCAAGCCCTTGGGACTGGGTGATTGGCGAATTTGCACATCCCTTATCAGCGGCTTTATGGCAAAGGAGAGCGTGGTATCCACTTTGGAGGTGCTGTTTGGCGCCCAGGGTGGCATTGCCGCAGTGTTGTCGCCGGTTGCCGCCGGTTCTCTGTTGATATTTAGTTTGCTATACACTCCCTGCGTGGCAGCAGTAGCCTCCATTCGCCGAGAATTAGGACTGGGTTGGAGCATTGGAGTAGTGGTATGGCAGTGCGCCATAGCCTGGGTATCGGCATTTGCGTTCCATATTGTGGCGTCAATTTTTGTTTGAGGTGGATTATGGGAGATATTATTGTTATTATTTGTGTTGGAGTGTTGGTTGCCCTGGCAGTGGGGCTTGTTGTCCGTAACCGCGGCAAAGGCGGTTGCTGCGGCGGTTGTGCAGGCTGCACACAGAATTGCCCCGGTTGTTCCAAAGAACGGCAAAAAAAGTAAAATTGCACAAATTTTCGGTTTATTGTTGACAAAACGAGATTGTTATCGTATGATGTTAGTGTAAAAGAACGAGGGCGTTCCACAGGGGTGGAGTGCCCTTTTTTATCACTGTTTGGAGGTTATATTATGAGTAAGTTAACAAAGGAGCAGATTCTCCGTGACGCCAAGGAAAACGGCGTAGAGTTTATCCGTCTTCAGTTTACCGACCTGTTCGGTATTATGAAGAATGTGGCAATCACTCTTTCTCAGTTAGAAAAGGCGCTTAATAATGATTGTATGTTCGACGGTTCGTCAATCGACGGATTCGTAAGAATTGACGAGAGTGATATGTATCTGCACCCGGACTATGACACATGGGCTATCTTCCCTTGGAGAAAGCATCTTAACGCGCAGACCGGCCGACTTATCTGCTCGGTATATAAGGCAGACAATGTTACCCCCTTTGAGGGCGATCCCCGTAATGTTTTGCAAAAGGTGATTGACCAGGCTGCGGAGATGGGCTACGGATTCAATGTAGGTCCCGAGTGCGAGTTCTTCCTGTTCAATACCGACGCTGACGGCAAGCCCACATTGGAGACCAACGACAAGGCAGGATACTTTGACCTTAATCCAATCGACACAGGCTCAAATTGCCGTAGGGATATTGTTTTGGCTCTTGAGGAGATGGGATATACCATCGAGGCTTCCCACCACGAGGTTGCCGAGGGTCAGCACGAGATTGACTTCCAGTTCGGCGATGTTATGACCACCGCCGACAGAGTTATGACTTTTAAGCATGTAGTAAAAACTTATGCCACAAAACACGGCTTGCACGCAACATTTATGCCAAAGCCCATTGAGGGAATCAACGGCTCGGGTATGCACACCAATATGTCACTGTATGACCTGAAGACCGGCAAAAATGTATTTGACGACCCTGACGGAGAGCTTGGACTCAGCGACACAGCATACAGCTTTATCGCCGGAATTATGGCTCACATAAAGGGAATTGCGGCGGTATCAAATCCGACCGTAAACAGCTACAAGAGATTGGTACCCGGCTACGAGGCTCCGTCATACCTGGTATGGTCAACCTCCAATCGTTCTGTTTTGGTTCGTATTCCTGCATCCCGTGGCAAGGGCACCAGAGTGGAGCTTAGATGTCCCGACCCGGCCTGCAATCCGTATCTTGAGATGGCGCTTTGTCTTGCGGCAGGTCTTGACGGTATCAAGAAGGGACTCAAGCCTGCACCTGCTTATGATGAGAATGTATTTGCACTGTCACAGGCTGAGCTTGACGAGTTGGGTATTCAGTGTCTTCCGGGCTCTTTGGAGGAGGCTATTGCAGCTGCCGAGGCTGACCCATTCATTAAGGAGACACTTGGCGAACATGTGTTCAATAATTACATTGAGGGCAAAAAAGCAGAGTGGGATTCCTACAAGAAAGCTGTTTCCCAGTGGGAAATTGACAGGTATATGATTAATTACTAATATCTACATTATTACAGGGGGCGTACTTCACGCCCCCTATTTTTTGCATTTATTCGTTGCGTAAAGTGTAGATATAAGTAGTCTATTGAATATAAGAAAAACAATTTTTGGTGCACGAAACATAATATTTCAAGTTTCAAATATAATATTTGACATTTTGTTTAATTATATGTTATATTTATTATAAATTAATCGTCACAAGATTCAATCAGTCCGGAGGATGTAATGAAAGCAAATTATAATAAATTGTTGAAACTTTTAATCGATAAAAATATGACTAAAACCGAACTTAGGCAAAAAGCTAGGATTAGTTCTAGTACTCTCGCAAAAATCGGAAAAAACGAAATGCTAAGTCCTGATGTTTTAATGAAGATTTGTGAAGTTCTTGATTGCGATATTAGTGATATTGTAGAACTTGTAAAAGATGAAAATGAAGAATACGAGGTATCGCTTACGCCCGGAAAACTTAAAGTAGTATCGTTGTTTTCTGGTGCTGGAGGAATGGATTTAGGATTTATTAATTCAGGTTTTGATATTATTTGGGCAAATGACTTTTTTCAGGAGGCTGTCGACTCTTACAGAAAAAACATTGGTAAGCATATGATTTATGGAGATATCACGAAGATTTCAAGTGACGATATTCCTGATGGTGCTGATGTAGTTATAGGAGGTTTCCCTTGCCAAGGTTTCTCTGTGGCTAACACAAAACGCTCGATGGAAGACAAAAGAAATTTCCTTTACAGAGAAATGTTAAGGATTATTAAGGACAAGAATCCTAAATTTTTTGTAGCGGAGAATGTTAAAGGCATCCTTTCTATAGAAAAAGGCAAAGTATTTAAAATGATTAAATCTGACTTTGAATCTTTAGGTTATAAAGTAGATGCTCGTATCTTAAATGCTGCAGAATATGGAGTTCCTCAAGCAAGAGAACGTGTTGTTATCATAGGTAATCGAATAGGAGTAGAAAATCCATTCCCTATAAAAACACATTATTTGGAAGAGCCGGAAGAAAATATGTCTCCTGCTATTACGACCGAACAAGCCATCGGATTCTTGTCAAACATCAAAATCTCTAATAAATCAAAAAACATTAAAATTGAGGAATTGAAGAAACATATAGAGAAAACAGGAATTGAAGATGTTGATGGATTCTATGAGATACTCGGCATAGACAAAAATTGTAAGGAGATAACAATTACCAATCATATCGCATCCGAAAATGTTGCGGATACTTTTTGGGGAAGAAAGTATGAAGTAAATCAACATGATATATGTGATTATCTAAGATATTGGAGAGACAAGGCTGGTTGGACAACTAAACGAGTTGATGATCATTTTGGATATTCTTATACTGCTGGCCATTGGTTTAGAAAAGATAACAACTCCGGAAGCATCCCAAATCCTGAGGATTGGTGGGAACTTAAGAAGATTTTAGGGTTTGACGATAAATACGATGAAGTAGTTACCACCCTTGTTGAAAAAGAAATTAAATTTGAGCAATCATTGAGAATTACAAACTGGGACAGGCCTAGCGATACAATTACTGCTACCAGTCCAGAAATTCATGTCAACAAAAAGAGAAGATTAAGTGCGCGTGAATGTGCTATTCTTCAGTCATTCCCGATTACATATGAGTTTACAGGTAGCCTTAACAAAATGTATACTCAAATCGGTAATGCAGTACCAGTTAAGCTAGCAACAAAAATAGCTTTAGGAATTAAAGACGCGATTGAAAGCAAAAAATGATTTTAAATGAAATAGGACCCACCCTTTTGGGCAGGCTCCTATTGTTTATCTTCGTTTATATATTAATTGATTTCTCCAATTATCGATTTCCCCAATTTTATCAGGCAGAACTCTAATATTGATGAACTCGGTTTTAGCATCATTTTTTCTTTTACCGCCTTGAAGAATAGCTTCATCATGGAAAAGCGAATGTAACTGTCCGTTAGGAACACTCAATAAATACATTTCTTCCACTAGATGATCGTTTGAATATATTATTCTAACAAAATAAGTTAAATTTGGTATTTCTCCAAAATAATTATGCTTTTCGTATGTTCTTAGTTTTGGAATCCAATTTGCTGGAGTTGGTATTTTGCCACGTCCACTGTATGGAGTCGAGACACTATAAACATTGTCGTACACGTACGATGTTTGTGAGGCTTCAATGTTAAGTCTATTTTTATTTGCGGGTGCATCATCATCTGTATTTAATGTTGTTTTAACATCTATATGAATGATTGCATCTCCACATGAATAGCATGAATCTGAAGATACCGGAAGAGAACAAACATCCCAATTTAATTGATTAGAAATAATATTTTCGATTGTATTTTCTACTTTGCTTTCAATAGGGTTGGTTTTTTCTGTTGTTGTTAAATTCTCAAAACAAGTTTGACTATAAATATCCGTTAGAATTCTTCCTAAACTTTTTTCTAAAACACTAAAAATTATTTTATAATACTTTTTTTCTATTTCAATTAATTCTGTATCTGGTAGCATAATTAAAACTCCTATTCAGATATATTTGGATCAAAATTGGCAAGGTAGAAACTCAATTTGTTCTTGACAAATTCACTCATATCAGGATTCTTATGTATAATACGAACACGCTTTTTATCACCGTCAAGCAACTCAAAAGTGGGAACGGCACTGAAGTTAAATCTGGCTTTCCCTGGATTCTTTCCAGCTTTTAAAGGCCTTGAGTGATAGTGCTCCTTGAGCTTGCCATTAGGCATACACATAATTGAGATTAATTCACATCTTTGAGTAACTGAGCTATTGAGCAGAGTAACAAAATAGGTTAAAGTGATTTTCTTGTCGCCATTAGTTTTGTTGTAAATGGTAGGCAAGTTTGGATTATATTCTTCATGATATTCAGTTGGTCTACCGGCATTTTTAATAATTGTTCCTTTGTATGAATTTTGATTTTCTCCGACAAAGATACAAGTGTTAAAATCTCCGATATTATCTTGTCCTGTTCCTTCGCTTGTTGTTACACTTTTAAGATCAATATGTATATATGCATCTTCAACCTCGAAAAACAGGTCAGAACTTACAGGACATGAGTTGGGTTGACCAGCAATTTTACCATTTAACAAAGCGTAAACTATTCTCTCGCAACCTACATCAAATTGAGAGATTCCACCTTCTTCATTACCGTATAGTCCCTGCCAATCGCTGCGAATATCCTCCATAGAACGCATTCCACGAACTATATCGTCTTCAGCGAACTTTAAAAAATACCAATATTTCATTAAATACTTATGTTCAAGCGCCTCTATTTCCTGTAGAGTTAATCTGGTATCATCATGCATAGTTAATTCTCCATTAAGTTAATCTTCAAGAAACAACTTATATGTTTCTATATCGAGTGCATCTGCAATTCTTTGTACATTCTCTAAGGCGATGCTTCTGCGATAACATTCAATAGCACTAATATACGTGCGATGCAATCCACATTTATCAGCAAAGGCTTCTTGCGAAAGACCGAGCTCGTTACGATATTTCTTTAGATTGTCGCCAAACACTCTAATAATGTCCATAATTACCTCACCTCAATTATTAACTATAACCGAATGAACACAATTAGTCTACATACAATAAGCCTACTTAGCTATTTGTTTTGTTTAAATTTTAAGATAGAAGGATTTAATAATGAACCATTCAAAATATAAAGTTTGCAGCCTTTTTTCTGGCATAGGTGGAATTGACCTTGGATTTAAACAAGCCGGGTTTGAGATTGTATGGGCTAACGAATATGATAAATATGCCGCTGAAACATACAAAAAGAATTTTGGCAGCGAATCATTAGTGGTTAAAGATTTAAGAAAAATTCAGCCAAAAGACATACCGGACTTTGAAGTTTTAGTAGCAGGGTTCCCCTGTCAATCTTTTTCAGCAGCAGGAAAACAACGTGGATTTAATGATGAACGAGGGCAATTGTTTTTTGAGATAGTTAGAGTTGTAGAAGAAAAACAACCAGAAATTATTTTTCTTGAAAATGTAGCCAATTTACTTGAACACGATGATGGTAAAACATTTTTAACTGTATACAATGAATTAGTGCCTTACGGATATTCATTTAAATATTGTGTAATGGATTCTCAAGAGTATGGAAACATTCCTCAACATAGAGAAAGAATATTTATTGTTGCGTTCAAGGATATAGACAAATGCGAGCAATTTTCATTTCCGGATAAAATTGAACTCACAAATAATCTAAATGATATAATCGACAGAAAACAAAAACATAGCGATTGCTATTATTATCATGAAAGCGACTCGATTTACGATAAATTAAAACTGAGTATTAATAATATGTCGGTTGTTTATAGAATAAGAAATAACGGCGATGATATCAGAAAATATAACATCTGCCCGACTTTAACAGCGAGTATGGGTTCTTTTCAATATCAAATACCAGTGATTCGTGATTCATATGGAATAAGAAAACTTACTCCATACGAATGTCTTGCCTTGCAAGGATTTCCAAAAGATTTTCGATTTCCTAAAATACCGCTTACCAGTGCTTATAAACAGTGTGGGAATAGTGTTGTTGTACCGGTAATTAGAAGAATTGCGGAAAACATTAGAGAAATATTGGCATAAATAAAAGAAAGACATTTTTAGAAGAAGACAAAATGTAAGTTTATGTTGTTTATTTGTTTTCGTGGTGGGCAGGGGAAGGTTTAACTGGTCAAAATAAAAAAGACAGACGCCCAAAGGTATCTGTCTTTTTTGGTGGGCAGAGGTGGATTCTCTTCTCAATTATCGAAAGCTCCACCGGGGACTTCTCCCAAATTTTCCCAGCAGCAAGCTGAACGAAAAATTTGGAGTTCGTTTCGAATCCGCCTTTATAAAAAAATCAAACCGAGCAGACATAAGCCTACTCGGTTTAACTGGTGGAAGAGGGTGGATTCGAACCACCGAAGTCGTAGACGTCAGATTTACAGTCTGATCCCTTTGGCCACTCGGGAACTCTTCCATTTATTTGGAGCTGGTGAACGGACTTGAACCCCTGACCTGCTGATTACAAATCAGCTGCTCTACCAACTGAGCTACACCAGCATATCTCCAATGCCTTAATAATATATCATAAGTTTTTTGCATAGTCAAGGGTTTTTTGAAAATTTTTCTGCAATATCATTTGGTTTGCATAATATATGAATGAGGTGATTTTTTATGTGTGGTATTGCAGGAATACTTAGTGACAGCGTTGACCTAAGGGGCGAAAGGGAGACTGTGTGGCGAATCAGCAATTCCCTGCGCTCTCGTGGACCGGATGCAAGAGGGGAGTATATAGACCGTGATGTGGCGCTGATTCATCGGCGATTATCGGTTATCGACCCCGGCAACGGTGCTCAGCCAATGGCCTTTGGCAAGTATGTGATAGTCTATAACGGCGAGTTGTATAATACCGACGAGGTGCGCCGTGAACTGGTGGAGCTGGGATATATATTCGATACCCGGTGTGACACCGAGGTTGTGCTAAAGGCCTTTCATTTTTGGCGTGAGGAGAGCGCCAAGAAGCTCAACGGCATATTTGCATACGCAATATATGACACGCAGGACAAGGAGCTGTTTTTGTGTCGAGACAGAATAGGCGTTAAGCCACTGTATTATTCTACTGCCGGAAATGAATTTAGCTTTGCCTCCCGTATGGAGAGCTTGTTGTATGTGGATGGGGTGGAGCCGGTGTGCGACAGGCAGGGGCTGAACGAGATATTTATGCTGGGTCCCGCCGGTACTATCGGCAAAACAGTGTTTCGTGATATTATGGAGCTTCCGCCGGCGTCATATCTATACTATTCTCACGGAAAAATTAAAACCCACAAGTACTGGGAGCTGTCGGCAAGGGAGTTTACAGACAACTGTATTCAGGCCCAGGAGCATACTCACTATCTTGTGACGGACGCAATCACTCGTCAGTTGGTTAGTGATGTGCCGGTGTGTACATTTTTGAGCGGAGGGTTGGATTCCTCCATAATATCCAAGGTGGCGTCGGACTATTTTGCCGACCGGGGAGAGAAGCTTAACACATATTCTGTGGATTATGTGGACAACGACAAGTATTTTACATCCAGTGTGTTCCAGCCCAACAAGGACTCGGACTATATCAATCTTATTGCCGACTATATTAACTCCGAACACCACAATGTGGTGCTGTCCAACAGCGCCGTGGCAGACGCGCTGATAGATTCTACACTGGCACGCAATGCTCCGGGATTTGCAGATGTGGACAGCAGCTTGCTGCTGTTTTGCAAGGAGGTAAAGCGCAATTACACTGTTGCCCTCAGTGGCGAATGTGCAGACGAAATCTTTGGCGGTTACCCATGGTATCACAGGGAGGAGATACTGTTTGAGGAGACCTTTCCCTGGTCACGCACAACGAATGTGCGTCGAGGATTGCTTAGGGACGGATTTTTGCCGGAAGGGGAGGAGTATGCCCACAGTGCGTATCTGGACACTATTGCCGCAGTCAGCAGTCTTGATACCGACACTCCATTGGAAAAAAGAATGAGAGAAATGTTTGTGCTAAATCTAAATTGGTTTATGCAAACCCTGTTGGTACGCAAGGATGTGATGAGTATGGAGTCGTCATTGGAGGTGCGCGTGCCGTTTTGTGACTATCGTGTTGTGGAGTATGCCTACAATATGCCCTGGGCAATTAAGTCCTATAATAATCGGGAAAAGGGAATACTACGCAAGGCATTTGAAAACGAGCTGCCCGAAATAATAACATGGCGAAAAAAGAGCCCTTACCCCAAAACTCACAATCCTGTTTACCTGCAATGCGTTAGGAATATGGCTGCCGCCGTTCTTGAGGACAAAACCAGTCTATTGTGGGATATGGTAAACCCTCAGTCAGTCAAGGACCTGATTTGCAATCCCGATACCCTGTCCGAGCCATGGTACGGCCAGCTGATGCGTGGTCCACAGGTGCTGGCTTATATTGTACAGATATATGCGTGGATGAAAAAATATGATGTGGACATAAGGTATTGAGCAGTTGTTCACAATTTATGACTATACTTTTGTTTGCTGCAATGGTATAATACACTTATCAATTAGCAGAGGACTATGTGTATGACCAACTCAGAGTATATAAAGGCCATTGATATGCGTCGCAGCCGTCGCACCTATCGCAACAAACCACTGGAGCCGGAGGTAATGGATGTTATCCGTCAAATGGTGGATGCCGTTAATGTGGAGAGTGGACTTAACTTTAAGTTTGTTGAGGACGGCACACCTGCCTTTCGCATCTTTGGGGGCAAGTTCAGTATGATAGCAGTATGTGGCGACAATACCCAAAAGGCCAGGGAGAACTGTGGATATTTTGGAGAGAGCATTGTGCTGCAATGTGTGTACCATGGCTTGGGTACATGCTGGGTGTCCGGCACCTACAATGAGAACAAGGTGTACCAGATGGTTAATATCCCTAACGAACAGCGACTGTATGCCGTAATTACCATTGGTTATGTTAAGGATAGCCTCAGTTTGTTAGAAAAAACTATGTACAACGCCACCCACAAAAAAAATAAGCCATACCAACTGATGTTCAGCGTCTGTGACGAAAAGTTGCCGGAGGATATAGTATATGCCATGCAGTTGGTAGAAAAGGCGCCCTCCGCCGTCAATCGCAGACCTGTCGATTTTAAGTACGAGGACGGCGTTGTCAGTGGCTCGGTCAAAGAGCCGTACAGCGATATGTCAGTGGATTTTGGTATCGCAAAGCTGCATTTTGCTATAGGTATGCGCCGGATGGGCGTTATCGGAAGCTGGAATACAGAAAACAAATTTATAATTACCGACGCTAAAGCACAGGAGGATAACTATGAGTGATACAGTAGTAAGTAAAAAGAAATGGTCAAAGAAAAAGAAGATATTGGTGATAGTACTGAGTATAGTGGGCTTTTTGCTGGCAGCCACTGTTTGCACCGGCATCGGTGTGCTGAATTGGTACTGCAAGACCGTGGATTACAATATTGTATCCGCCCACAAGATTATGACCGAGGACATCCACATGATTGCTCATCGTGGTTTTCGTGCAAAGGCGCCGGAGAATACCGCCCCCGCATTTGAGTTTGCCGGTCAGGCCGGCTATTGGGGCGCAGAGTGTGATACATATCGCACCAAGGACGGCGTATGGGTTGTACAGCACGACTCCAATACTTACCGAATGATGGATAGCGCTCGGTTTATTGAAAAAACTACATTTGACAAGTTAATCAAGGACAACACCGACAACGGTAATAATATTGAAAATTACCAGGAGCTAAAGATTTGTACCCTGGACAAATATCTGGATATTTGTGAGCAGTACAATATGACCGCGGTAATTGAACTAAAGGGCAAAAATAATACGGAGCATTATGACGAGATTGTAGCCCTGGCAGATAAGCATGACTGCAAGGTGGTATATATCTCCTTCCATAGAGAGGCACTGGAGGCTATGCGAAAGCTATCCGTTGACCAAATGTTTTACCTAGTACACGAGATTACTGTGGACGACATAATTTTTGCCAAGGATTTGGGTAGCTGCGGTATTAATTTTAACGCTTCTAAGGAAAAGAATTTTGAAAACGACGCAGCCATTATTAAAAAGTGTCAAGAAAGCAAGCTGGAATTGGGCGCATGGACAATCGACGACCTGGATACTATGAAAAAGTGCGTTGACCTGGGCGTAACCTATATTACCACAAACTGCATAACAAAGTAATGCTTTGTATCGCAGGAGTATTGTTGAATATTGAGACTGTGATACAAGCATCGTTTTTACAAAAATGATATATAGGGGTGACATTGCTCACCCCTATATTTACAATTGATAATTTTTTGTGTTATTACAGTTACTGTTGCAATTACCCCCACATTGTTTTGCGTATGGGCAACCAATACATTTTACACCCTTTTTCTTTTGCTTTACAAGGTAGATAATAATAGTAACAATAATTACAATCAGTATTCCGGCTACAATATAATTTTTCATATTTATTTACAGAGCGAGTATTCTAACTTCATTTTTTTGTTTGTGTTGCTAATCAAAGCGATTACAACTGAAGCAAAAGCAAGAACAGCAACAAATCCACCTATAGCTGCACCTATATTAAGTGATGCTGGAGAAGTTATAAGAGTGCCGATGGTGTAAACCAAATAGCCTACTGTGTATCCTACGCCTAGTTGTAGTCCGATGCCGCCCAAAACCCACTTGCCACTCTTCATTTCGGAATTCATTGCACCGATAGCTGCAAAGCAAGGAGGAGTGTAAAGGTTGAACATAAGGTATGCTAGGGCTGCGACTTTGGTAATTGCCATAATACCTGAAACCTCTGTACCGGCACCCTCCATAAGAGCAAGTTCTTCGGTATCAATAAGATTTTCTAGGCCCACAAAGCAAACTGCCAAGGTGCCTACAACATTTTCTTTTGCTATAAACCCGGTAACTGCGGCCGCAGCTAACTGCCAAGAAAGTACACCGACAACAGGAACAAGAATATATGCAAATGGTCTTGCGATAGATGCAAGGATTGATGAATCGGCGGTTTCTGCAACCCCAAATTTCCAGTCAAAGGTTTGCATAATTTGTACAGCAGTATTGCAAAGCAAAATGATAGTTGAAGCTTTAACTATGTATGCCCAACCACGATTGCACATGGACTTGAAAGCGCCCAAAAGAGAAGGAGCCTTATATTCGGGAAGTTCTATGATGAAGAATGATTTTCTTGATTTGTAACCGGCAACCTTGTTAACAAGAAGTGCACCGAGGAAAATAAGCACGACACCGGAAAGGTACATTAAAGTGCTTACCCAACCGGAACTATCAAAAAATGCGCCGGCAAAAAGTGCAATTACGGGAATCTTTGCACCACAAGGCATAAATGGAGCAAGCATTGCTGTAGCTCTGCGTTCACGGTCGTTACGAATAGTACGGCTTGCCATAATACCGGGAACGGCACAACCAACTGTGATTACAAATGGAATTACTGATTTGCCGGAGAGGCCAACTTTTTTAAAAATAGGGTCAAGCACCACTGCAACACGGGACATATATCCACAGTCCTCAAGAATGGCAATAAGAAAATACATTACCATAACGAGAGGCAGGAACCCTACAACAGCAATGACACCACCTATAACACCATCAACCAGCAGCGCTGATAGCAGTGGGTTTGCATTTTCTAAAAGTTTGCCGACCCAGCCCTGGAAGGCTTCTAAAATACCTACCAGCCAATCTGCAATTGGAGTACCTACCCAAACCTGAGAAATCTGGAACACAAGAAACATAACAACGGCGAAAATAGGAATTCCAAGCCATTTGTTAGTCAGTACCTTGTCGATTTTATCACTTAAATTTTTATCTTTAGTAAGAACTTTTCGCGTTTCAACTTCTTTCACGATTTTGTTAACAAATTCGAAGCGATTTCTGTCTGCTGCTTCAACCGCTGCTTTATCGGTCAGATCAATATCGCCCTGGTGATAAGTGGCAAACTGATTTCCGTTTGCGACAGATACCGCTTTCTCAACAACGGTCTTTAATCCGTCTGCGGTAGTAGATGTAGTTTCAATTACTGCACAGTCGAGTTTTTTGGATAACATTTCAACATCAATTTTTGTATTCTTTTTTTTGTTTATATCGCTTTTATTAAGTGCAACAACAACAGGAATACCAAGTTCCAAAAGCTGTGTTGTAAAGAAAAGACTACGGCTTAAATTAGTAGCATCTACTATATTGATGATAACATCCGGATTTTCTTTTCTAACATAAGAACTAGTGATGCTTTCCTCGCTTGTAAACGGAGACATTGAATAAGCACCGGGAAGGTCAACGGCGATAAGTTGTTCGCTTCCTTCATAGTACGCTTTTTTAATGGGATGTTCTTTTTTCTCTACGGTAACACCTGCCCAGTTTCCCACTTTTTCATTTCGACCGGTTAGAGCATTGTACATGGTGGTTTTACCTGAGTTTGGGTTACCTGTTAACGCAATTCTCATTTGTCGTTACCTCCTATAAAATGTTTTATTTTTATAAAAAAATTATTGCGTATGAATTTGCTATTTGTTATCGGCTGCTAACACCGTGTCTCAAAAAAAGCTGATTATTAGTCAGCAATTTTAAAACTATATTGTAATAGCGTCTGCCAATTGATTGTCAATATTATATCTGCCATCTTTAATAGAAACAACACAGCCACCCTTAATATGTGATACTACGGTTATAGTCTCACCACTGTAACAACCGAGAGAAAATAAGAATGAATCCAGTTCTTCGTCATCGGTAACTATATTTTTAATTATGTATTCATTTCCTTCGATTGCATTCTTTAGTGTCATATTTACCCCTGCTGTTCTGTATTAATATTAGACTTGTTAGCAATAGCTAACAATAGGCCCTAAAAAATCGGTTAGCAATGTCTAACCAACAATTATTATATTCAACTATATCATATTTGTCAACTACTTTTTTTACTTTTTCCAAAATATTGTAATCATTGATTTTCAACTAAGAACGTGGTATATTACTATTATTAACTAATTGAATTATCTAAGTAGACGGAGGCACGTATTTATGTCCCTAAAGGAATCCGGTGAGATGTATCTGGAATCTATATATGTTTTATCAAAAGAAAAAGGTGTTGTTCGCTCAATAGATGTTGCAGAGTATATGAATTTTTCTAGAGCCAGCGTTAGCAGAGGAGTGGGCATACTCAAAAAACAAGGGTTTATTGAAATGGATAAGGACGGATATATTACCCTTACCCACAAGGGCACAAAAAATGCCGAAAAGATTTATGAACGGCACACTGTTTTATCTAAAATGCTGATGGCTATGGGCATCGATGAAGAAACTGCCACAGAAGACGCCTGCCGTATTGAACATGTTATCAGCGACAAAACTTTTGATGCCATGAAACAGCATGCTAATAAGTACACCAACAAGTAAATACAATTAATTGAAAAGACCGCAAAACATGCTTTTAGTAATCAGTTTTACGGTCATTTTGCTTAATTAATAATTATTCCGTTTTGTTCATTACATTCAGCGGATTGACAACCTTGCCATCCAATTTTGTTACCAGGTGCAGGTGGGCGCCTTGGTCGGACTCGCAGGGTACCTTGCCCAGGGTTCCGATTTTGTCACCAATGGACACATATCTGCCCGGCTTAACGCTGACACTGTCCAATCCGCAATAAATTGCGATTAGTCTGCCACCGTGGTCAATTTGTACTACCTGGCCATAGAGATTGTCGGTATAAACGCTGGTAACCAGTCCGTCGTTCATAGCCTGTACCGTGTCGCCCTCTGTACCGCTAAAATCCACTGCAGCGTGGGCACGGTAGTCGCCCATAATTTGGTCGTAGGTCAGCTCCTCGCTATATCCACGGGATACAGCCTCGGTTAGAGGGTATGTGTAGTAGCTGTGGTAGGGAGTATTGTTTTCGTTTTGCTCCATTGTGGAGGGTTGGGTTGTGGTTTGCTTTTTCTTTTTTGTTGTGGTTTGCTTTGTTGTTTCGGTCACTGTGACTGCTCGATTTGCCTCGGTGGTCTGCACCAGGGTAGTATTCTTGTTTACTGTATCCTCTTTGCTGTCGGAGTTAGTAGAAAAATATACTATCATACCCAGCGCAATAATACACAGGCAAATTACGGAGAACAATGCCTTGATGTTTTTCTTTTCATTTTTATTTGATTTTGCTGTGGACATAAATAACACCTCGGTTACATTATTAACCAAGGTGTCATTTTTTATTCATTAATTGAATTTTCTAATATATTCAGGGTGTCTCTTACAGTGTCAAGTGGGGTTTCGCCGGACACAGTAATGGAGATATACGGCTTTTTTCCTGACGAAAAGGTAGCTCTGCCTCGCATTTGGCTGTTGAGAGCCACCAGGTATTCCACCTTTACATCGTCCAGATAGAAGTTTACGCCGGTGCCCTTTTGCTTTATTTCGTATATACCCAGTGCCTGGGCACGATTACGCAGCAATGCCACATCCACAAGTCCATATACCTCTGCCGGGGGCATACCGAATCGGTCGGTAAGCTCGTCAAATACATCATTGGCATCGCTGTCGTTCTTAATATTTGCGATAACCTTGTACATTGCCAGTCGCTGCTTGGTGGATACAATATATGCGGCGGGTATGCTGGCGTCTATGGGCAGGTCTATTAGGCACTCTCGCTCCTTTTCGGTATGGACTGCCTCTCCCTTTTCTTCTGCCACAGCCTCCTCCAGCAATTTTAGGTACATATCGTAGCCCACTGCCTCCATGTGGCCGTGCTGTTTGTTGCCCAGCAATGAGCCTGCGCCACGGATTTCCAGGTCGCGCATTGCAATTTTGAATCCTGAGCCAAATTCGGTGTACTCCCGTATTGCCTCCAGTCGTTTGGTGGCAATCTCGCTTAGCTCCTTGTTGCGAGTAAAGGTGAGATACGCATATCCTCGGCGTGACGACCTGCCAACTCTGCCACGGATTTGGTGCAGCTGAGCCAGCCCCATACGGTCGGCATTTTCTATTATCAGGGTGTTGACATTGGATACGTCCACGCCTGTTTCTATTATAGTGGTGCATACCAGTATGTCAATTTCGCCGGTTAGCAGCTTTTGCCACACATCACTCAGCTGCTCCTCCGTCATTTTGCCGTGGGCAACACCAACGGTGGCGTCGGGAATAGCCTTTTTTATCTGTACGGCTATGTGGTCGATGGTGTCGATATTGTTGTGCAGATAGTAGCACTGGCCCCCTCGGGACAGCTCCTTTTCCATAGCCTCCACAAGTATGCCAAAGTCATATTCCATCACATAGGTTTGTACCGGCTGACGGTCGCCGGGAGCCTCCTCCAGCAGGGACATATCCCTGATACCGCTCATAGCCATATTGAGAGTGCGGGGGATGGGGGTTGCCGACAGAGTCAGCACATCAACATGGGGAAACTTTTCTTTTATTTTCTCCTTTTGAGCCACGCCAAAGCGTTGCTCCTCATCCACCACCAGCATGCCAAGGTTTTTGAATTTTATGTCCTTGCTGAAAATTCGGTGAGTGCCGATTATCAAGTCGATTTTGCCGTCAGCCAGGTCGGACAGTATCTCTTTTTGCTTGGTGGGGGAGACGAATCGAGACAGCATTTCCACTCTCACAGGGAACGGCTCCATTCGTTTTTTTGCAGTTTGGAAGTGTTGCATAGCCAGTACGGTGGTGGGCACCAGAATGGCACATTGCTTGCCGTCGCCGATACACTTAAAGCAGGCGCGCATTGCCACCTCGGTTTTGCCAAAGCCTACATCACCGCACAGCAGTCTGTCCATTGGAGCAGGGCGCTCCATATCGCCCTTGATTTCGTCGATACAGCGCAGCTGGTCCTCGGTTTCTTCGTACTCAAATCGCAGTTCAAAATCCCTTTGCATATCTGTGTCCGGGGAGAATTGGTAGCCGGGGGTACTCATTCTCTTGGCATACAGGGCAATCAGCTCCTTTGCCATATCCTGAACGGATGCGTATGCCTTTGCTTTGGCACGGGACCATTCGCCGCTGCCCAGGCGGGTAACCTTTACCTTTGAGTCCTCTCTGGGGCCAATGTATTTTGATACCAAATCCAGCTGGGTAACAGGTACATACAGAGTATCGCCCTTTGCGTAGCCTATCTTGATGTAGTCCTTGCGCACATCCTTGATTTCCAGCTGGTGTATGCCCTCAAAAATGCCGATGCCATGTACATTGTGTACAATGTAGTCCCCTACAACCAGTTCGTCAAGGGAGTGGATAGCGTCCTTTGAGTTGGATTTTTTGTGCTTCTTTTTGCTTTGGTTGGCACGGGGCAGAGTCATCAGCGCAAATTTTTCGTCGCTTAGCTGAAATCCTGCGGACATTGTGCCTGCCAGTACTGTTACTGCACCGCGGGGGAATTCCCGGGGCGCTTTTTCGCAGTAGGTGGCGTTGTACCCCATCTCGTTAATATCGTATGCCAGTGCTTTGCCGGCTCGTGATGTTCCTGCCAAAATTACTACGGCATAATTTGTTTTCAGTAACGGAAAAAGCTCTTCCTTCAGCTGGGATAATGTGCCGCTCCAGATGTTCAGGCTGCGGCATGTAAAATTTGCCAAATGTCTGACCGGGGTGTCAAAGCTCCCTCTTGGCAGGCTGTCCAGGTATATTGCGTTACCCTTTTCGTACTCTCTGCACAGGTCGTCAAAATCCAGTTGAAACTTGTCGATGCCCTTGCACAGAATACCGTCGCCCAGCATCCACTTCAGTTCTTCGTTCATTACCTTGACCTGGTTTTGGATGCGTTCCTTGGTTTTTGCGCTCTCGCACACAATCAACAGTCCGTCGGCGTAGTCAAATAGGCCACGGGATTGGTATGCCAGCGGCAGGTACTTGTCGTTGCAGTGGAGGGACAGCCCTTGCTTCAGCTTATCACTGTCGGCATATAGGCGCTCCCTGGCCTTGGTGGCCTTGCCTGTTAGAGATGACGCCAGTCGGTCAATGAGCTTTGCCTGTTCCTCCTTGGTGTCAAACAGCACCTCGGTGGCAGGTATAATTTTTATGCTGTCCACTATATCGGTACGGCGTTGGGTGGCTATGTCAAAGGAGGCAATGCTGTCCACGGTGTCCCCCCATAGCTCAATACGAACAGGCTCGTCGGCGCTGGGTGGATATATGTCTATCAATCCGCCTCGCACGGAGAACTGGCTGGTGCCGTCAACCTGGTCAAATCGGGAATAACCGGCCTTAATCAGTCTGTCCACGGTGTCGTCAATGCTGATTTCGTCACCGGTGGATATGGTGAATGTGCGGCGGGTCAGTGCCTGTGGCGGCATTGTCATTTGGACTGCGGCGGCCACGGAGGTAACTACTGCGGTGTAGCTGCCCTCGATAATTCTCTGCAGCACTCCCAGTCGCAGATGCTCGTATTCACGGCTGATGCCCTCTACCTCAAGAAAGGTGAATTCTCTTTTTGGGTACAGCAGTACCCCCTCCTGCATTTGGCTCAGATTTTCGTACATACGCACGGCACTTGCCTCGTCGGGAGTTATGATAATTGCTTTTTTGTCCAGGCATTGGGACAGGGAGTGAACAATGTGCACCTTGTTTATGTCGTGCAGACCCACTGCTCCCACAGGGCCTTCAGCCTTGGCTATGGCATTGCTCAGGGCAGAAAATTCAGAATTTTGTTGTAATACTTTAGAATAACAGGTCATATTCCACCTATGAGTTGTATTGGTTCATTGCTTTGTCAATTTGGTCATTGACTATCAGCTGGGCTGCGTCGATTGCGTTAGCCAGCGCGGATTGCAGGTCCTCCGTCTGTTCGTCGGGAAATTCGCCCAGTACCCAGCGTGCCAGGTCGTATTTTGCATTAGGTTTTTTGCCTACGCCGATTTTTACTCTGGGAAAATCCTCCGAGCCAATGCAGGATATGATGCTCTTGATACCGTTGTGTCCTCCTGCACTGCCCTTGCGACGGATTCGGGTTGCGCCCACATCCAGGCTAATGTCGTCATATATTATTACTATGTTTTCGTCGGGAATATTATAATACTCGGCTGCTTCGTATATTGCCTCGCCGCTGTTGTTCATCATAGTTTGGGGCTTCATCAGCAGACAACGCCTGCCACCGATATATTCGTCGGCGATTTGGGAGTTGAATTTTATTTTTTTGAACTCAAAGCCGTTCTTTTTTGCCAGCATATCCATAGCCATAAAGCCTACGTTGTGCCTGGTTTTTGCGTATTTTGAGCCGGGATTACCCAGACCGGCAATGATATATTCTATTTTTCCACGCTTAAAAAAGTTAAACATTTTCTTCTTCCTCCTCCGTAGGCAGTACTGTAATTTCTATTTTGTCGGCACGCATACCCTCGGTGCTTTGTACCGCAACGCTTACGCCGTCGCACTCAAATCGGTCGCCCGCCTCCGGTATTTTGTCGGTGTGAGCCATTACCCAGCCGTTGACGGTGGTAACATCCTCGGCGGCGGGAAGGTCAAAGTATTCTACCAGCTTGTCGATGGACGCCAGTCCGTCCACAATGTACCGGTTGTCGGCAATTTTTTGAATGTCAATTTGTACCTCGTCGTGCTCATCCCAAATTTCGCCAACCAGCTCCTCCAGTATATCCTCCAGAGTAACGATACCCTCTGTGCCGCCGAATTCGTCAACGACTACAGCCAGGTGAGTCTTGTTTTTTTGGAATATACGCAAAGCCTTGGATATTTTTGTGTTAGGGCTGACGGTGGGCACCGGCTTTAGGATTGTACGCAGGGACTTAAGTCCCCTTTGGCGTATGTCCTCAAAGTCGCGATGATGGATTACACCCACTATGTGGTCAATATCGCCGATATATACAGGCAGTCGGGAATACCTACATTCCTTGAACACCTTTTCTATATCCGACAGCTTGTCATATTTTTCTACTGCTGTTACTTCTATTCTTGGGGTGAGTATATCGTCCACCATTACATCGTCAAACTCAATGGAGGAGCGAATCAGCTCCTTTTCGTTCTCGTCAATTTCGCCGCCGGTGTGTGCCTCGGTAACGTATGTTTTCAGCTCCTCCTCTGTTACGGTGTCCACCTTGCCCAGGCCGAACACTTTGTTGAGCAGCATCTTCCATCCGCGGAATACCATATTGAGAGGATAGAATATGATAATAAACAGCTTTAGTACCGGGGTAATCAGCAGGGCGTATTTTTCTGCCGTTTCCTTGGCAATGGTTTTTGGCGTTATTTCGCCGAAAATCAGTACTACCACCGTCATCACAACAGTGGATACGGTGGCACCCAGGTCGCTGTTATCCCCCAACAGACCGGTAAAAAACAGGGTGGCTATGGAGGTGGATGCAATATTGACTATGTTGTTGCCGATAAGGATTGTGGACAGCACTATGTCGTAGTTGTCTGCCAGGCTTAGGGTGTTGGCAATACGCTTTGCATTTTTTGGCTGGTCGCCGTCCTCCATTGATTTTAGTTTTACCTTGTTCAGTGAGCTGAAGGCGGTTTCTGCCGAGCTGAAAAATGCCGAGAATACCACCAGCACAACCATTACTATCAGTAGGGTAGTGTTCATTTTGTTACTCCTTTAACGCCCTTAAAGGGCATATCATACGATATGCCCCCATTGGTGTTCATATTTCGTTGGTTATTCAGTCTTTTGGAATTCGTCAAATTCTCTTTCACTGTCGTCCTTTTCGTAATTGTACATATTTTCGTCCTTAACGTGCTTTGCTATGTACTCGTCACGGTCAAACAGTTCATCAGCCTTTACCTTCCATGCCTTGGCGGCTGCGATGGTCTTGTCGAACAGCTCATTTGCTGACTCCGGATGCTGCATCTCTGTGGAGTATGCGCCGGTCTCCTTTACCATCTTGCTGATTGCGCCGGGGTTATCCAGTACAGGACATGGGCGCAGCATATTGTTGTTGAACGGCTGATTCCTCTTGTATGCCATAAAGAGTGGGCTTTGCAGCGCCTCAAGAACGGAAACTTCCTTGATATTAACATTACTGTAGTGTACGAATGCACATGGCTCGCAGTCGCCGTTGCTGTTGATGTGGAAGTAGTGGCGACCACCTGCGATACAGCCCTGTACATATTCGCCGTCGTTCCAGAAATCCAGAGCAAAAATAGGCTTTGTCTTGCGCCATTCGTGCATCTTTTTGTACATCATGGCACGCTGGTCAGGACTGGCCATAAGCTCGGTTACTGCTCCGTTGCCGGTTGGCATGTAGGTGAAGAACCAGGCAAACTTAACGCCCTGTTCAATGAGCCAATCCATATACTCGTCAGAAGCAAGCACCTCTGTATTTTTGCTGGTATAGCACAGGGATGCGCCAAAGGGTACGCCTCTGTCCTTCAGTCTCTTCATTGCGGCGGTGCAGCGCTTGAATGTGCCCTCGCCGCGACGGAAGTCGTTTTCTGCCTCATATCCCTCGATGCTGAATGCAGGGTAGAAGTTACCAACCTCTCTGATTTCGTCAGCAAAGCTGTCGTCAATCAGTGTGCCGTTGGTAAAGCTGAGGAATGCACAGTCGCTATGCTCACGGCACAGACGCATCAGGTCCTCACGACGGATGGTGGGCTCGCCGCCTGTGTACAGGTACATATATGTGCCCAGTGCCTTGCCCTGGGTGATGATTCTGTTTAGGTCATCGTAGGACAGGCTGCTGTTGTGACCGTACTCTGCCGCCCAACAGCCGGTGCATTTTAGGTTGCAGGCTGCGGTTGGGTCCATCAGGATAGCCCATGGCACGTTGCATCCGTATTTTTCGATATTTTCCATACGCTTGTCGTAGCTGTTGATAGCTATGTTGAGCAGTGGCGGAATCATTTTTTCGATTACATGCTCGTCTGTATTGCAAACCAGGTCGCGGATGTATCTCATCCAGTTGTTGTCAGGGTCATCCATTACCTTGTGCAGACCTGCGTATGTAGAACGGTTAACCTTCTTTACATCGGCGGTCTCCACCAGCTTAAGAATCTTTGGCATATTGCGGTCAAAGTCCTTGCGTGCATACTTGACTGCTGATTTTACTGCTACGCTAACAGCAATTTCTTTTAGTGACATGATAATCTTTACCTCTCTCGTTATACTAAATGACAATATAATACTATTATATATTTTTGTCAAGCATTATTAAAATCTAATTTGAAACTTTAGTCTGTAGGTTTTGTCTGTTTTGTTTTTGTATTTTTCGTTACAATGAGCGTCCCAGCTGTCATATCCGCCCACGCCCTGCTGTCGGGCGATGCAACGGACAACTGTCTTGTCGTAGTCCTTTAGGTCCTTTTGGTGCCATGCGTTTTCTACCTCATTGGGCAGATAGTGGCATACATTAAGCTCCATAACAGGCTCTGCGATTAGGCTGAACACCTTTTTGTCGCCCACAATAGTAGCGTATCTTACACCGGTACGGTTGCCGCATTCCTGGGGCTTTAGGTAATTAACCCACATATCATTGACGGTGGTGGAGTACAGACCGATGTCGGCAGAGCTGCAACGGTCAATATAGTTTTCCTCCGGGCCGGCGCCGAGATATGTTACATTTTCAAAATCCGGGGGTAACTCAAAGAGTACGCTGATTTCCGGAATTTCGGGCAGCGCCGGGTCCGGAATGAACTGCAAGTCAATCTCCATACCCTTTGATGTGATGGTGTAAATAACTATGGCCTTAGATACAGGCTGGGTGCATACTGTGGCACCGCCGGTTACTACCACCTTTTTGCCGTTATCCAGGATTTGGTAATTCTCAATTCTCCATTTGGTGTTGTTGAATATACCGGGAGTATTGCCGGCGTCACGCCAGCAACCCAGACGGCTGCCGGCACGGTTGCCTCTGTCGTTATCGGTAAGGGCGCGCCAAAAATTAAGTCTCATTGGCTGGGATAACAGCTCCTGGTCGCCTACTCTGATGGAGTATAGCTGATTGCGTTCTCTGCGCTCAAAACGGATGATGGTGTCATCGCTGATAATACGCAGTGAGCCGTAGGTGTCGTCCACCAGCAGCGTCTGGTCCTCAGCCAACTCGTCATACACATTCTCAAACTCGTTGATAACAAATTGTGCCTTAGCCACAACATGACCTGCCTGACACCATGCAGTATCCTCTTTTTCTCTCAATTCCAGATTGAGGTAGCACTCGTCGTTGGCCACCTTGCCCAGCTCCAGGTCTATGGTATCCTTTTCTTGTGGACCAAGGTCGATGGTGGTTGTGCCCTCTCGGAAGATGCCCTTGTCACTGCATTGGCACCAGTAAAGCTCATATCTGTTTAGGTTAGTGAACAGGTTTTTGTTCCATACTTCGATTATGCCTCGCTCGGCGTCAATAGCCTTAAAATCTACGTTCTGGTACAGTCTTTTGATTTCGGTGAGCTTTGGGGTTTCGCTGCGGTCACCAAATAGCAGACCGTTGCCGCAGAAGTGGCCGTCATGTGGATTTTCGCCAAAATCGCCGCCGTAAGCCAGATATTCGTTGCCGTCGGAGTCCGTTGTCATAATGCTCTGGTCAACCCAGTCCCAAACAAAGCCGCCCTGCAGGCAAGCATATTTGTCCCACAGTGTTGTGTATTCGTCGGTTGAGCCACAGGAGTTGCCCATTGCGTGGGTGAATTCGCACAGGATGAACGGACGACCGTCCCTGCCGGAGATTGCATATTCCTCGCACTCCTCCGGACGATAGTACATCTTGGATTGTACGTCGCTAAGCTCCTTTTCGTCCGGGGCTCTGTGACATTCAAAGTGCACAAAGCGGGAGCTGTCGGTCTCCTTTAGCCATTTGTACATCTTCTTTGGTGTTTCGCCGCCCAGGGACTCGTTGCCCAGGGACCAGCATACTACACAGCAGTGGTTTTTGTCCCGGTGGTACAGTGCCTTAATGCGCTCCATACACGCCTTTTCCCATTCCGGACGGGAGGCAGGCAGTTGTGGACAGCCGATGATGGTTGACCAGCCGGTGCCGTGGGTCTCCATATTGTTTTCGTCGATAACATACAGTCCGTATTCGTCGCACAGCTCGTACCATCTTGGGCAGTTAGGGTAGTGGGAGGTGCGTACAGCGTTGATGTTGCTGCGCTTCATCATCTCAATATCTTGGCGCATAACCTCCTCGGAGATATATCTGCCGGTGTGACAATCAAATTCGTGTCTGTTGGTGCCCTTGAATACTACTCTTCGGCCGTTGATACGGATGATGCCGTCCTTAATTTCCACAGTTCTAAAGCCCACCCTTGCAGATATGTATTCTATCGGTGAGCCGTTGTTCTTTAGGGTCAGTACAACTGTGTAGAGATAGGGCGTTTCTGCACTCCAGGGGTTAACATTAGTAACGATAGCCTTCATCTTGGTGATATGGTCTTCGGTTGCATACTGGCTGTCCAGTGCCACAACATTGCCGTCGGCATCCAGCACGCTCATATCTATGCTCAAGCCTTCGTATGCGCCGTTGGTCTTGACGGTAACATCCATATATCCATCGTGGAGCTGTGCGTCGGGCTCGGCATGAATCCGGAAGTCACGGATGTATTCCTTTTCGGTGGTGTAGATATACACATCACGGAATATACCGCCCAGGCGCCACATATCCTGGCACTCCAGCCAGCTGCCGGTACACCAGCGGTAAACCTCTACGCCGATAACATTGCTGCCCTCTACCAGGTGACGGGTAATGTCAAATTCTGCACGGTTGAATGTGGATTCGCTGTAGCCTACGCGCTCGCCGTTGACATACAGATAGAACGCCGACTCAACACCCTCAAAGCAGAGCACAACTCTCTTTTGCAGGGTGGCGGCATTTACATGGATTCTCTTTAGGTAGCAGCCTACCGGGTTGTGCTTGGTAGGTGCGTTGGGCGGGCAGATGTCCTCGTTGCCCTCCCAAGGGTAACGCACATTGCAGTACTGTGGCTGGTCATAGCCCTGCATCTGCCATGAGCAGGGCACTATTACGCTGTCCCAGTTGTGAGCATCGTACAGGGGCTGCGCAAAATCCGTTGGACGGTATGCGTAGTTCTTGTATAGCTTGAACTTCCATTTTCCGTTGAGGAGCTTGCACTTGGTAGATGCGTATCGGTCAGCCTTTTTTGCTTGCTCAAAGTTTTCGTACGGCATAAAGGTTGCGTGCTGCGGCAGTCTGTTTACACCTACGATTTCCGGATTGGATTGCCATTCGGTATATCCGTCGATAAAGTTTCTTTCCATAGTATATTACCCCATTGCTTGGTTTATCTTCTGTGGTATTTGCCCTCGTGGAAGCCTTCCTGCTTCAGTACCGTCTTGACGCTGCGCCATAGGATAATCAAATCCAGCTTCAGGCTCCAGTTGTCACAGTACTCCTTGTCCAGCTTCATTTTTTTCATAATAGATATATCATCGCGGCCGTTGATTTGTGCCCAGCCGGTAAGTCCCGGCCTGAATCTATATACTCCGTATTCCAGTCTCAGCCTGTGGGCTCTCAGCTCGCTGGATATGAGGGGCCTGGGACCTACAAAGCTCATATCACCCTTGAGGATATTCCACAGCTGCGGCAGCTCGTCCAGACTGGTCTTGCGTAGGATTCTGCCCGCCTTGGTGATGTATTGACCGGGATTTTCCAACTCCCCGGTGGCACAGTTGGGCGTGCTGTTTTTCATAGTCTGGAACTTGTACATAGTGAATGGCTTGCCCTTTCTGCCTCGGCGCTCGTGACTAAAGAACACCTTGCAGTCCGGGGTAAAAAGGTTTACACAGCATATCACCAAAAACAGCGGCGACAATATTATCAGCGCAAAAAATGATGCTACAATATCGAATAATCTTTTCCACTTAGTAGCACCAAAATATTTATGCAAAAATTCTTTCATATTCTTTCCTCTTTGGCATATTTGCCGGTAGCGTGCCACCTCTGATTTTTGGCACAATCCCAATATGTGGGTACATAGTTATGGGTATTATACCATATAGTGTTGGGAATTGCAATTTTTTTATCAATTTTAATTTTCCTATTGAAAAGGTGTTATTTACACTATATAATTGGGTTATCGCCGAGCCTCGGCGACTGTTAATATCTATTAGTTATGATGAGGTGCCAGTATGAAAAATATACTAAAAAAGTCATTTGCACTGTTGCTTTGCCTGTGTTTTGCATTGTCCTTAGCCGGTTGCTCCGGTGCCAAAATGACAGAAGAAAATATTATCAAAACCGTGGCTGACGTTCAGCAGGCGCTGGCAGAATTTGACCAAGAGACTCTGAACAATCAGGTAAAGAGCACAACCCTGGAGTACATTCTTAATTTTGCCAAGAACAAAGAGCAGTTTTCACAGCTGGGAGTAAGCATTTTTGAGAACTTGAGTATGGAGGTAATATCGGCGGACGCTAATGCCGGTACTGTTACCGTCAAGGTCAGGAACAAGGACCTTGCCGACGTTGCCTGGAGATTCGCATCCAATCTGACTCTTGAGGCAACGGGTGTGGATTTGCTTAACAAACTCAATGACGACCAATTTTTGGACGAGTCCTTGGCTGTTTTACAGCAGGACATAGGTCAGGTTGTTGACAACAAGGAAGAAATAGTTACCCTCCGTGTACAGAAGGGTAAGAAGGGCCTGATTTTGTGCTTTGACGAAAGGGCAGAGGACGCTGTCAGCGGCGGCGCATTGTCCAGTATAAAGTCAGTGGTTGCGTAATTTTTTATATATAATAAAAATATTATATATAAATTGACAAGTTGTCCGATTTGTGTTAAGATAAACCAGTATGTTAACGAAAATTCCAATGAGGTGAAATAAATGGCTAACAAATTTGTAACCGCTATCTTTGGAGATTACTCCAAGAAAGAGGTTAAAAAGCTGCAAAAGACAGTCAAGAAGATTAACGAATTGGCTGACAAGTATGCAGAGATGGAGGACAAGGAGCTTTCATCACAAACCAAGATTCTTAAGGAGAGACTTGCTAACGGCGAGACACTGGATGATATTTTGCCCGATGCTTTTGCCGTATGTCGTGAGGCGTCGGACCGTGTATTGGGTATGCGTCACTTCGATGTACAGCTGATTGGCGGTATCGTACTTCACCAGGGTCGTATCGCCGAGATGAAGACCGGTGAAGGTAAGACCCTTGTTGCTACTCTGCCGGCATACCTTAATGCGCTGACAGGCGAGGGCGTACATATCGTTACCGTTAACGACTACCTTGCCAAGCGTGACTCCGAGTGGATGGGCAAGCTGTATCGTTTCTTGGGTCTCACAGTAGGCCTTATCATCCACGAAAAGAGTGACGGCGAGCGCCAGGAGGCTTACAACAGCGACATCACTTACGGTACAAACAACGAGATGGGCTTTGACTACCTGCGTGACAATATGGTTCCATACAAGGAGCGCAAGGTACAGAGAGGCCATGTATTTGCAATCGTGGACGAGGTTGACTCCATTCTTATTGATGAGGCTCGTACCCCACTTATCATCAGCGGTAAGGGCGACCAGTCAACCGACCTCTACCGTCAGGCAAATGTATTTGCCAAGACCCTCAAGATGGTCAAGGTTGCTAAGACCGACGATAAGCAGGATACAGAGGAGAATTACGACGGCGACTATGTAGTAGATGAGAAGGCTAAGACAGCTACCCTCCTCAAGAGCGGTATCAAGAAGGCTGAGCAGTTCTTCGGCGTCGAGAACCTTATGGATATTGACAATACAACACTGCGTCACCATATCGACCAGGCTATCAAGGCCTACGGCGTTATGACCAGGGACATTGACTATGTTGTTAAGGACGGCCAGGTTAAGATTGTTGACGAGTTCACCGGCCGTATTATGGAGGGCCGTCGTTACAACGAGGGTCTGCACCAGGCACTTGAGGCTAAAGAAAATGTTAAGGTGGAGCACGAGAGCAAGACCCTTGCTACCATAACATTCCAGAACTATTTCCGTCTGTACAAAAAGCTGTCCGGTATGACCGGTACTGCTGCCACAGAGGCTAACGAGTTTGACGAGATTTACAAGCTGGATGTAGTTGAAATTCCTACCAACAAGCCGCTTATCCGTGAGGACAGACCCGATGTTATCTTCCAAACCGAGAACGGCAAGTATCGTAATGTAATCAAGCAGATTAAGGAGTGTCACGAAAAGGGACAGCCTGTACTGGTTGGTACCATCAGTATCGAAAAGTCAGAGCACCTGTCCAAGCTCCTTAAAAAAGAGGGCATCGAGCACAATGTTCTGAATGCAAAGAACCACGAAAAGGAAGCAGAGATTGTTGCCCAGGCAGGTAAGCTGGGCGCCGTTACAATCGCAACAAATATGGCCGGCCGTGGTACCGATATTATGCTTGGCGGTAATGCAGAATTCCTTGCCAAGGCACAGATGAAGAAGATGAAGTTCACCAACGAGCTTATTGCAGAGGCTACCGGCTTTGCAGAAACCGATGATGAAGAGATTCTCAACGCAAGAAAGACATTCATTGACCTTGAGGCTAAGTATAAGGAAGAGATTAAGGACGAGGCAGAGCAGGTAAAACAGGCAGGCGGTCTGTTCATCCTGGGTACAGAGCGTCACGACGCTCGCCGTATTGACAACCAGCTGCGCGGTCGTTCCGGACGTCAGGGTGACCCCGGTTGCAGCCAGTTCTTCCTGTCTCTTGAGGATGACCTTATGCGTCTGTTCGGCGGCGACCGTATGCAGCGTATGATGGGCAGACTTACCGACGACGAGGATTTGCCTATTGTCAGCAAGCTGGTAACAAAGACAATCGAGTCCTCACAGCAAAAGGTAGAGGGCAAGAACTTTGCTATCCGTAAGAACACCCTGCAGTACGACGATGTTATGAATCGTCAGCGTAAGTTGATTTATGACCAGAGAGACCAGGTTCTGGACGGTCTTGACCTTACCGAAACCATCAAGAAGATGATTGACACCAACATCGCCGATACTGTTGCCAACTATTTTGCAGGCGACAGCAAGGATGATTGGAATGTTGACGGCCTTAGAGAGAAGTACAAGAGCTGGCTCATCTGTGATGACGATGACTTTGCAGATGTTGATTCACTCAATGTACTGGATACTACCGAGATGCTCCAGGCCAGAGCACACGCTCGCATTGACGAAAAGAACGAGATGCTGGGCGATGATATGTTCCAGGATTTCGAGCGTATGGTACTACTTCGTAATGTAGATACCTACTGGATGGACCACATTGACGCTATGGAGGACCTTAAGAGAGGTATCCACCTTCGCTCATACGCTCAGCGTGACCCGGTAGTTGCATTCCGTATGGAATCCTACGATATGTTCGACGAGATGACTGCTTGTATCAGAGAGGATACAGCAAGAATGATGCTCACTCTTATGCCCAGACATAAGGCTGATGTTCAGCGCAAGGCTGTTGCCAAGATTACATCAACCTCATCCAGCGGCGACGAGAGCGCAAAGCAGGTTACCGTTCGCAAGGAGAAGAAGGTTGGCCCTAACGACCCATGTCCATGCGGCAGCGGTCTGAAGTATAAGAAGTGCTGTGGCTCTCCTGCAAAGCTTGCCGCAGAGGCAGAGGCCAAGGCTAAAGCCGATAAGGAAGCAGTTAACAGAAAGAGAAAGAAGTAATCTGTTTTTTATACCCCCACAACAGTGGGGGTTTTGCTTTTGGCAAATATATAATGTATATAATATACGTTTAGTAACATAAAATGTAAAAAAGTTGTTGACATTTGTCCCATGTTTTGTTATAATCAGTTCAATGCTTGAAAGCTTTAAAGTACTAAAGCGACAATCAGTAACAAATAGCAACGGAGGATATTATGTCAGAGAGAAAAGGTAATTTGATGAGCGTTCGCAGTGATGTCAAGGTGCTGGACGCAACCATCAGAGACGGAGGATTGTGCAATAATTTTGAGTTTACAGACGAGTTTGTAACAGAGTTATACAAAAGCAATATCAAGAGTGGTGTTGACTATATGGAATTTGGCTACAAGGCCAGCAAATCCCTTTTTGACCCATCCAAGTTCGGTAAGTGGAAGTTTTGTAACGAGGAGGACATTCGCTCCATTGTGGGCGACAATGTGTCGGATATGAAAATTGCGGTTATGGCAGATGTTGGGCGTTGTGATTTTAGGACCGACTTTTTGCCAAAGAGTGAGAGCGTCATAGATATGGTTCGTGTGGCGTGCTACATTCATCAGATTCCGGCAGCAGTTGAGATGATAGAGTACTTTCATGAGCTGGGCTACGAAACCACCTGTAATATTATGGCCATATCCCAGGCCAATACCGACCAGGTGGAGGAGGCACTGACAATGCTGTGCCAATCCAATGTGGACGTAATCTATCTGGTGGATAGCTATGGCTCCCTGTATCCGGAAAATGCGGCCAAGCTGGCAAAGCAGTATCTTCAGTTTGCCGACGAGTATGGCAAGAAGATAGGATTCCATGGTCACAACAACCAAAATCTTGCATTTGCAAACACAATTGAGACCATGTCCTATGGCGTATCATATCTTGATGCTACTGCCATGGGCATGGGTCGTGGCGCAGGTAACTGCGCTATGGAGCTGCTTCTCGGCTTCCTAAAAAATCCAAAGTACAGTCTTTACAGTCTGCTTACTTTTGTGGAAAATTATATGATTCCCCTAAAACAATCCGGTGTCGTTTGGGGCTACGACCTGCAGTATATGCTTACCGGTCAGCTGAACCGACACCCCAGGGAGGCAATGGCGTTTACTGCCGATGAGCGCAATGACTATTGCGAGTTCTACAAGTCATTGCTTGACAATTTTTAGATTTTATACAACAATTTTGAGGATGTCACGGGCATCCTCATTTTTGATACAAAAAATTAATAATTTTTACACAAATTACATTTTACATACTGTGCTAATTGTGTTAATATATATTGTAACAAATAGTTAGCAGGTGCAAATGATGCAACAAAAAAATACTGTAGCCAAGAGATTTTTGGCGATATTATTTTCATTATGTATAATATTGACAGGCGGAGTTGTAGCATTTGGTGAGTCCGGCGAGATATATGAGGATATAACCACCACAACCACCACCACTACTACCACTACCCAGCCTATGGATGGCGAGTCCACCTCCAAGCCTGACGATAAGGAAACCACTACTGTCATCACCAAGGAGGAGGCCGAAAAGAATTTGGCCGACCAAATGACGGAACTCAAGCAGCATTTGGCTGAGAGCGAGACAAAGCTGGCTCAGTTTGACGATTCCTCAAAGGCTACGGAGGAGTATATTACCGCCCTGGATGAGAAGATTGGCTACCTAAATGAGGAGCTTACCATCCTGGACACCCAAGTCAATCAGGCAAAGAGCAAGGTGGCTGAGCTGGAGCCTCAAATTGAGACCCTGCGCAAGGAAATCAGCGACCTTTTGCTGGAATACAACAAGAACCTCGAGCAATATAATCAGTTGAAGGAAGAGTTTTCTGCTACATACGACGCATATTGTCTGCGACTGGAGGCTATGTACATCAGCGGTAACGACAGCGTGCTGGTGGCACTGCTTACCAGTACCGACATTGCACAATTCTTCAGCCGTTACGAGATGATTAAGGCCGTTGCCAAGAGTGATACAGCCCTGCTAAAAAAAGTCAACAAGCAAATGGATGAGATTAACAATAAGCAGAGTGGTCTTGACCAGCAGAGAGCCAGCCTTGACGCAAAGAATAAGAGCCTTACATCAAAGCAGAACGAATATAAAGCTGAGCAGGCATCCATTGAGTCCAAGCAGAACCAAATAGCAGTCAAGAAAATTGCTATTGCCGAGGATAGAGCCGAGGCGGACCGTCTTTTGGCAGAATATGCCCAAAAGACACAGATGTACGGCGAGTATATGTATCAGGATGAGGAAATGATGAAGCAGGTTGACGCCGAGATTTATGCCCTCATCAATGGTCTCAAGGACCCGGAGGATGTAACCACGGCAGTGTACACCACCGGTGGCAAGGAGGTATCCGTTACTCAGTCCCAGGATAACGCATTGTTCTCTCGCAGCAACGCGGCATTAGCTATGTGCTATCCGGTAGTAGGTCATCACGCAGTATCATCGCCCTTTGGTGTACAGCGTGCCACCCACATGCACGCAGGAATCGACTTTCCTTGTCCGGTGGGCAGCAAGGTAGTTGCTGTCCAGAAGGGTATTGTAATCAAGACAGCCCGTCGTACCGACGGCTACGGCTATCATGTTATGGTGTATCATGGCACGGACGCCAAGGGCAGAAAGGTTGTAACTCTTTATGCCCATAATTCATCCATACTGGTATCCGTAGGCCAGACCGTAAAGAAGGGGCAGCAAATAGCCAAGTCAGGTAATACAGGTCGTTCCACCGGTCCTCACAGTCATTTTGAGGTTATTCTGGATGGGACTAAGGTAAATCCAAAGAATTATATCAGCTGATAATGAACAAGATTAATTATCAAAAAGAATTGGACAAATTGATTGATAATCTGGAGGAGCGTGTGCCCACATTGCTCCTCCATAGCTGCTGTGCACCTTGCTCCAGTTATACGCTGGAGTATCTGGCACAGTTTTTTGATATTACGGTGTATTATTATAATCCCAATATTTCGCCGTTTGCCGAGTTTAACAAGCGACTGGCAGAGCAACAAAAATTGATTGACGCAATGCCTACGCCACATAGGGTTAAGCTGGTGGCAGGGGAGTATGATTACAGCGAATTTTTGGATATTGCACGAGGCTACGAGCATTGTCCCGAGGGTGGCGACAGGTGTCACCGTTGCTATCGTTTGAGATTGGAAAAAACGGCAAAATTGGCTAAGGAGCAGGGCTTCGACTATTTTTGTACCACATTGTCCATCAGCCCGTTAAAGGATAGTCAGGTAATTAACAGATTGGGCTATCAGGTGGCAGAGGAGTACTCGGTTAAGTGGCTTCCGTCTGATTTTAAGAAAAAAGAGGGCTACAAGCGTAGCATCGAATTGAGCAGAGAATATAATTTGTATCGCCAGAATTTTTGCGGCTGTGCATTTTCTAAGGAGGTAGGAGAGTGTGAATAATCCATTGGCAGACCGTATTCGCCCGGCAACTCTGGATGAGGTGGTGGGACAGAAGCATCTTTTGGCTCCGGGCAAGGCTTTGTATAATATGATAGACAACGGCGAGGTGCCCAATCTTATTTTTTACGGTCCGTCAGGCGTTGGCAAAACCACAGTTGCCTCCATTATTGCCGGCAGAACCAAGCGTGCCCTCCGTCGCCTAAACGGTACCAATGCCTCCACCCAGGATATAAAGGATATTGTAGCCGAGTTGGACACATTTACTGCGCCCAACGGAATTTTGCTTTATCTGGATGAGATTCAGTATTTTAACAAACGCCAGCAACAGAGTCTGCTGGAATATATTGAGAATGGCAAGATTACACTGATTGCCTCCACTACCGAGAATCCGTATTTTTACGTATACAGCGCTATTCTCAGCCGTTCCACCGTGTTTGAATTTAAGGCTATAGAGCCGGAGGATATTGAGCCGGCTGTCAAGCGTGGATTCGACTTTTTGGCACAGGAGGGTCAGCTGGATATTGAGTACGACAGCCAAGTGCTGAGTCGCATTGCTACCGGCTGCGGCGGTGATGTACGCAAGGCGCTGAATTGTGTGGAGAACTGCTGTTTTGCTACCCCGACGGTGGATAATAAGAAGATAGTCACCCTTGATACCGTCAATGAATTGGTGCAAAAATCGGCCATGCGGTATGACCGTGACGGCGAGGAGCATTACGATATAGTATCTGCATACCAAAAGAGTATGCGTGGCTCCGACCCAAATGCGGCACTGCATTATTTGGCACGACTGCTGGATGCGGGGGACCTGCCATCTGCCTGTCGCAGACTGCTGGTTTGCGCCTGCGAGGATGTTGGACTGGCCAATCCACAGATTATTCCCATAGTCAAGGCGGCAGTGGATTCTGCCATGATGGTTGGATTGCCGGAGGCTCGTATTCCGCTGGCAGACGCCGTGATTTTGGTTGCTACCAGTCCTAAGTCAAATAGCGGCGAGGCGGCTATTGATGCGGCGCTGGCTGATGTTAGGCGTGGCAATTACGGACCGATTCCCCGTCAGCTGCAAAACAAGCATTACGACGGCGAGGACGCCGAGATAAAGGGGCAGAATTATTTGTATCCTCATGAATATCCAAATCATTGGGTGCGCCAACAGTATCTGCCTGACAGAATAAAGAACGCCAAATATTATACCTTTGGCAACAACAAAAATGAGCAGGCATACAAGGGATATTGGGACGGAGTAAAGGGAGAAAAAAATGACTAAAAAGCAACGAACTTTAAACGCCATTCAGGTGCTTAAGGAATTGTATCCGGACGCAAAATGCTCCTTGGATGCCTCCAATGCATTTGAGCTGTTGGTAGCCGTTAGATTGTCTGCACAGTGCACCGACGCCAGGGTAAATCTGGTTACACCCCAATTATTCAGCAAGTACAAAACTCTTGACGACTATGCCAATGCAGATATTACGGATGTGGAAAATATAGTAAAGCCCTGCGGTTTTTACAAGAACAAGGCCTCCTCCATTATCGGTATGGCAAGGATGATACGGGACGATTTTGGCGGTGTGGTGCCGGACAATATAGAGGACTTGATTACCCTACCCGGTGTTGGCAGAAAGACTGCAAATCTCATTGTAGGCGATGTGTATGGCAAGGAATCCATTGTTGTGGATACCCACATGATACGCATATCCAACCGTATAGGCCTGGTTGCCGACAAGGACCCCCACCGTATAGAAATTGCGCTGAAGAAGGTTGTTCCACCGGAGGAGGGCAGCGATTTTTGTCATCGTATTGTGCTGTTTGGCAGGGATATTTGTTCTGCACGCAAGCCCTTATGCGACCGGTGCCCAATGCTGGATAACTGCAAGAGAGTAGGAATAAAAAAATGAACAAATCAAACATAATTCTCATCGGTATGCCCGGCAGTGGCAAGAGCACATGCGGCGTGTTGGCAGCCAAGGCGTTGCTGAAAAATTTTTACGACACCGACCTTTTGCTCCAGGGACTGGAGGGCGAAAAGCTGCAGGATATTATTGATACAAAGGGAATAGATTATTTTTTGGAAAAAGAGGAGCAGGCTATTCTTTCCCTGAATGTGGACGCCACAGTTATCGCCACCGGCGGCTCGGTGGTTTATTCTCAGGCGGCTATGGAGCATTTGCGCAGCCTTGGCAAGGTGATTTACCTCCATTTGAGTTATGATACTATGTGCGACAGAATTAAAAATATTACCACCCGCGGTGTGGTTATGAGATGCGGCCACACTCTCAAGGATATGTATGATGAGCGCCTGCCCCTGTACTCCCGTTATGCCGACGCAGTAATTGATTGTGACGGCAATACCGTGGAGCAAACCGTTCAGAAGATTGTGAGAATGACCGATAATGGATGTTAAGCAAAAAAAGCGTTATATAAGAACGGTTTTAGCACTGTTTTTGGTATCATTTTTTGTTACCCTTGGTATATTGTTGCTATTGCATTTCGGCAACAGAATCGGGTACAATCTGTCCCCGATACAACTGGTTGCCATTGCCCTGGGCTGCGGTGCGGTACCAGCCGGCTCCTACACCGGATTTGTGGCTCTGTTCAGCAAGCTGTTGAGTATGTCAAATGTCAGCGGCGCCATGCTGGTGGTGTTCTGCATACCTTTGGTGCTGGCCGCAAATATCTATGGTATGATTATACTGATTCCTAATTTTGTTAAGACCCTGGCGGAGGTAATAAAAAATAAGTCTTGACAAATAGAAATTATAATATATAATATATTACAGTTAGTTTACAAACAATTTTGAGTGGGCCCAAGGGGGTCCGCTTATTTTTATTAATTATGGGTGGTGTTTAGTTGGCAAAGCAAAATACTGTTGCTAGGGTGGAGGAGATTGCCACACCTATCGCAAAGGAATTAGGACAAACAATTTGGGATGTTCGATTTGTCAAGGAGGGCACGGACTGGTATCTGCGGGTCTTTATTGACAAGGAGCAGGGCGTGTCCATTGATGACTGCGTAGATTTTTCCCGTGCGTTATCCAAGGCACTGGACGACAGTGACCCCATCCCACAGAGCTATATGCTGGAGGTTGCGTCACCGGGGGTTGAGCGCGAGCTGGTTCGTGACAGCCACTTTGAGCAATTTGTGGGTGCTGCCGTTATGATGCGTACCATCAGACCTATTGACGGCGTGCGGGACTTCAACGGTATTATGACCGACTATGCCGACAAAAAAATCACAGTTCAGCTACAGGACGGCTCCTGCGTCACTGTTGACAAAAAGGATACATCATACGTTAAGCTGGATGATTTTGATATAAACGATTTTAACAAAGAATTTTAACCGAAAGGATGATAGGAAAAAATGAGCAAAGAGTTTTTTGAGGCAGTTAGATTACTCACAGCAGAAAAGGGCATTTCCGAGGAATACCTGTACGAAAAGATTTCTGCTGCAATTGTGGTTGCCGCTAAGCACGACTTCAACGGCAAGGACATTGTTCACTGCGACATCGACCCGGATAAGCAGAAGATTAAGGTCTATGTCAGAAAAAATGTTGTTGAGGAGATTGAGGACCCTGACACAGATTTGACTCTGGAGCAGGCACAACTCATCCGTAAGTCCGCCAAGGTTGGCAAGACCATCGACATTCCGCTAAAGACAAAGAGTTTTGGCAGAATTGTTGCCCAGACAGCAAAGCACGTTATCCGTCAGGGCATCAGAGAGGCTGAGAGAGGCCAGATGCTCCAGGAATTCCAAAGCAAGAATCAGGAGCTCCTGTCTGCAAAGGTATCCCGTGTTGATCCCGTTACCGGCAACATCACTCTGGAGATTGGCAAGAACGAGGCTGTTCTGCCCCGTGCCGAGCAGGTACCCGGCGAGGTCCTTACCGAGGGCGATATGACAAAGATTTTTGTAGTAGATGTTAAGGACGGCACAAAGGGACCTAAGATTATGATTTCCCGTACTCATCCGGGTCTTGTGAGACGCCTGTTTGAGACCGAGGTGCCGGAGATTTTTGACGGCACTATCGAGATTAAGTCAGTATCCCGTGAGGCAGGCTCCCGCACCAAAATTGCCGTGTTCTCAAAGGACGAGGATGTGGACCCGGTAGGCGCTTGTATCGGCCCAAGAGGTCAGCGTGTATCCAACATTGTTGACGCTCTCGGCGGTGAAAAGATTGATATTGTCAAGTACAGCGACGACCCGGCAGAGTTTGTTGCTGCCTCCCTTGCTCCAAGCGACGTTGTCAGCGTTGAGATACTGGATGCAGACGCAAAGACCTGCCGTGCAACCGTTCCCGACGACCAGCTGTCATTGGCTATCGGTAACAAGGGACAGAATGTTCGTCTTGCTGCAAAGCTTACCTCCTGGAAGATTGACATCAAGCCGGAGTCAGGCTTTTATGAGGGCGAATAATTAGAGGGTGACTACCATGAAAACAAAAAAGGTACCACTTAGAATGTGCACCGGCTGCGGCGAAATGTACGACAAACGCACCCTGGTCAGAGTAGTCAAGACTCCACAGGGCGATGTACAGCTTGACTTGACCGGCAAGCTGTCGGGCAGGGGCGCATATGTATGCAAGAATGTTGACTGTCTCAAGAAAGCGAGAAAGAAGCGTGCCTTTGAGCGTGCCTTCAGTATGCAGATTGATGACAGCGTATATACCAGAATGGAAGAAGAAATCCACAATGCACAGTAAAAAGTATTTGCAGATGCTTGGTCTGGCTCGCAGAGCAGGCAAGGTGGCCATGGGCCACGATATGGCTATGAAATCCCTGGCAGAAAAAAAGGCAAGACTGCTGATTATCGCCTCGGATATGTCCCCCAGGCTGAATGAGGAGTTCGACAGAGCCAGGGATAGGTTTTGTCCCGACCTGGTGTGTTGCCGTATCAGTGACACTATTGACGACCTGCACAGTGCAATGGGTTACCGAGCAGGTGTGCTGACTGTGGATGACGAAAATTTTGCTAACAGAATTATCCAATTAATAAATCAGGAGGAAGATGCGAATGGTAATTAAGATTAAAGTCTCCGACCTTGCAAAGGATTTTGGCAAGACCAATAAGGAGCTTATAGAATTACTTGGCGAATACTGTGACGGCCCTGCAAAGAAGGCTAATACCGTACTCACTGACCAGGAGCTTAATATTGCCTTTGACCTTATTACTCAGAGGAATAGTGTAGAGAATTTTGACACATATTTTGCTACTAAGAAAAAGGAAGAAAAGAAGGCAGCACCAAAGAAAAAGCCGGCCGAGAAAAAGACTGACTCCAAGAGCAAAAAGCACGAGAGCCAGGCTGCTATCCTGCAAATGGCAGAGCAGGCTGCTAAGCGTGCAGAAGAAAAAGCAAAGAAAAAGGCAACCCAGACCCCCCAGGCAAGAACTAAGGGCGAGGCTCGCCATGTTGATACCAGAGTTAACACAGTTGACCTGGAAAAGTATAACCAAAAGTATGATGATATTGCTCCGGCAAATACCACCCAGGACTACCAAAAAAAGCAAAAGCTAAACCAAAAGTCCAAGCAGTACAGAAAGAAGAAGCCACAGGGCATGCACGCTCGCTCAAAGAAAGAGACAGAGAGCCAGCGTCTGGCGCGTATTGCCGAGCAGAGAAAGCAGCAGCAAATCAAGATTACCGTACCAGAGGAGATTACAGTGGGCGAGCTTGCATCACTGCTGCGTATGACTGCTACCGAGGTTATCAAGGCGCTTATGAAGCTGGGCATGATGGTAACCGTAAACGAGGTTATCGACTACGATACAGCCGAGATTGTTGCTACCGAGCTTGGCGCTAAGGTAGAAAAAGAGGTTGTAGTTTCCATTGAGGAGCGTATTATCGAGGAAGAGGATGAGAATGACGAAAATGCTGTTACCCGTCCGCCGGTTGTATGCGTAATGGGTCACGTTGACCACGGCAAGACCTCCATCCTTGACGCTATTCGTAACACATCCGTTACCTCCACCGAGGCAGGCGGTATTACCCAGGCCATCGGCGCTTACCAGGTAGTAACACCCGATAACCAGGTTATCACATTCCTGGACACACCGGGACACGCAGCATTTACTGCAATGCGTGCTCGTGGTGCAATGTCAACGGATATTGCAGTTCTTGTTGTAGCTGCTGATGACGGTATTATGCCGCAGACCATCGAGGCTATCAGCCACGCAAAGGCAGCCGGTGTAGAGATTATCGTTGCCATCAACAAGATGGATAAGGAGGGGGCTAACCCCGACCGTGTTATGCAGCAACTCACAGAGCACGAGCTTGTTCCCGAGGAGTGGGGCGGCGACATTATCTGTGTACCCGTTTCTGCAAAGACAAAGATGAATATTGACAAGCTTTTGGAGACAATTCTCCTTGTTGCCGAGATGAGCGAGCTCAAGGCAAATCCCGCACGCAGCGCAAAGGGTGTTGTTATTGAGGCAAAGCTTGACAAGGGCAGAGGACCTATTGCAACCCTGCTAGTACAAAACGGTACTCTCAAGAGCGGCGATGTTATTATTGCCGGTACAGCTGTGGGCAAGGTTAGGGCTATGACCGATTACAACGGCCACAAGATTAACGAGGCAGGTCCGTCCGTACCGGTTGAGATTATGGGTCTTGACCAGGCGCCTATGAGCGGCGATTTGTTCAACGCGGTTAGTGACGAAAAGCTGGCTCGCCAGCTGGTAGAACAGCGTAAGGCAGAGGCTAAGGAGGAGGAATTCAAGGCGTTCCAAAAGGTTACTCTTGATACCCTCTTTGATACCCTCCAGGACGGTGCGCTCAAGGAGTTGAATATTATCGTAAAGGCCGATGTACAGGGCTCTGTTGAGGCTGTTAAGCAGTCACTTCTCAAGATTGAGAACGATGAGGTAAAGGTTAAGATTATTCACGGCGCAGTGGGTACCATCAGTGAGAGTGATGTTATGCTGGCTAATGCATCCAACGCTATTATCGTTGGCTTTGCGGTGGGTGTTGACCCAACAGCAAAGGACAATGCCGACCGTGACGGAATTGATATTAAGACATACGACATCATTTATGATGCTATTGAGGATATTGAGAATGCAATGCGCGGTATGCGTGCTCCCAAGTATCGCAATGTTGATACCGGTACTGTTGAGGTTAGAGAGGTTTACAAGATTTCCAGCGCAGGTACTATTGCCGGCTCACTGGTAACCTCCGGCACCATCAACCGCAGCGGCAGAGTCCGTGTTATGCGTAACGGCAAGGAGATTGCCGATGTTGAGCTTGCTAACCTCAAGAGATTCAAGGATGAGGTTAAGACCGTATCATCGGGCTATGAGTGTGGCGTATCACTCAAGGACTTTGATGACATCCAGCAGGGCGATATACTCGAAGCATATATTATAGAGGAGTATAGGGACTGATATTATGGCAGGTTATCGTATTGACAGAATTACCGAGGACATCAAGAGAGAGTTGAATATTATTCTCCGTGAGGTCAAGGACCCACGAGTCAGCGGTATGCTCTCCATTGTCAAGGTGGAGGTTAGTAATGACCTGAGCTACGCAAAGGTGTATATCAGTGCTATTGAGGGTATTGAGGTTGCACAGCAATCCGTTAAGGGACTTAAGGCTGCTTCCGGCTTTATCCGCGGCAGACTGGGTTCCTCCCTCCATTTGCGTAAGACACCGGAGCTTAGGTTCATTGCTGACGATTCTATCGAAAAAGGTATGGAATTATTTGATAAGCTAAAGAATATTGAAAAGGCAGAAAATGAAGATTAATGTAGAAAAATGTGCTCAAATATTGAGAGAAAAGGACAATATCCTGATTCTCACCCATGCTCATCCCGACGGTGACACATTGGGCTGCGGCTTTGCACTGTGCCGTGCATTGCTTAAATTGGGCAAAAAAGCCGGAGTTATCTGTGCCGATGACATACCACGCAAGTATGATTATCTATACAGCAATATGGATATTTTAGAGTTTGAAGAGGAGTATGTGGTGGCTGTTGATGTTGCCACAGAGAATCTTCTGGGCAGCCTGAGTAACCGATACGGCGGCAGGATTGATATGTGTATCGACCATCACGGCACCAATACCGAGTATGCAGACAGACTTTTGCTCAACGCCGACGCTGCGGCAGCCTGTGAGATTATCCTCAAGGTTATTAAGGCTCTTGGGGTACAGATTGACAGAGATATTGCCAACTGCTTATATACGGGAATCACAACTGACACAGGATGCTTTCGCTATGCCAGCGCTACATCAAACACCTATCGCGCGGCGGCAGAGCTGATAGACCTGGGTGCTGATAACGGCACTATCAATCGTGTTATGTTCGAGACAAAGACAAAGACTTATGCCGCTCTGGAGCGTCTTGCCATCGAGGGAATGGAATTTTTTTGCGATGACAGAGTGTGTGTTATCACTGTTACTCAGGATATGTATGCACGCACAGGCTCAAATGAGCAGGAGACCGAGGCTATTGCACCGCTGACCCGTCAAACCGAGGGCGTGGAGATAGGCCTCACTATCAGAGAAAAAGAGGATGGCAGCTGCAAATGCTCCGTCCGTACCTTTGATAGCGTAGATGCCGCACGGCTGGCATCCTTCTTTGGTGGGGGAGGCCACAAGCAGGCGGCGGCATGCAGATTTGACTGCGATGTTAGGCAGGCAAAGGAACTTCTTGTAGCAAAGTGTAGGGAATTGCTGCAATGACCGGTATTATTTGCGTAAATAAGCATGAGGACATTACCTCCTTTGGGGTTGTGGCAAAAATTCGTGGAATTATGGGTGAGCGCAAGGCGGGTCACACCGGCACCCTGGACCCTATGGCAACAGGTGTACTACCCATTATGCTGGGCGGTGCCACCAGGTTTTTGGATTATTTGCCGGATAGCCACAAGAGTTATCGTGCCACCTTTAGGCTGGGTATGACCACGGACACTCTGGACATTACCGGCGCTGTTACCGGAGAGTATCCGGTGACTGCTCAGTATCGTGACGTGCAGGAGATTCTGCAAAAATTTACCGGTGTGATAGAGCAGGTGCCGCCTATGTACAGCGCAAAGAGTGTTGACGGAGTGCGCCTATACGACCTTGCAAGGCAGGGAGTGGAAATTCAGCGACAGGCCTGCCGAGTAGAGATTATGAGCCTTGAGCTGGTTGACGGCAGGGATAATGACTACACCATTGACGTTACCTGCAGCAAGGGTACGTACATTCGCTCTCTGATTGACGATATTGGCAGGGAGCTGGGATGTGGTGCAGTTATGACCTCGTTGTGCCGTACCGGTGCAATGGGCTTTGACCTCAGTCAGTGTTATACCCTGGAGGAGCTGCAACAGCGCAGGGATAACGGCCTTGGATTTGAGGACTGCGTTATCAGCGTGGACGCTATGTTTGAGTGCTACAAAAAAATATTAGTTTCTCCGGCACAGGCAAAACGCTTTTTTAACGGAGGAGAGTTGGATGTCAACAGACTGAAGCAATCGGTTGACCGCAACGAGATGTGCCGTGTCTATGACCCGGAGGGTGTATTCCTGGGTCTTGGCAGGCGGGACAGCGACTGCCTGAAGGTCGCAAGGATATTAAGTAAAAGAGATTAGTAATTGCTATGCATAATGATGAAAGCAAAAACAGAATAGCTGTTGCTCTGGGAGATTTTGACGGTATGCACCGTGCCCACCGGACGGTAGTAACCGGTGCTCCCGACGCGATAATTTACTGCGTTAACAATCGTTTTTCATTACTCCAGCGCAGTATATTTGAGCGTAGGTATCCCAATGCTCGATTTGCTGACTTTGAGCAGCTGAAAAACAGGAGCGCTACCGAATTTATCGACCAAGTGCTGGTTGAGGAGTTGGGCGCCGGGATGATACTTTGTGGATTCAACTTTAGGTTGGGCAAGAACGCTATGTGGTCTGCCCACGACCTTAGACATTACCTTGAGAGCAAAGATGTATGGGTGCGTATCCTGGACCAGGTGGACTACGAGGGCTCCGCTATCAGCTCCACCCGTATTCGTGGCGCTGTGGCCGGGGGCGATATTGAGTCTGCCAACGCAATGCTGGGGTATAATTTTACATTTGAGGCCCCGGTTATTCAGGGCGACAAGAGGGGACGCTCCATTGGTTTTCCCACCATCAATCAGCATTTGCCCCAGGGTCTTATTGTGCCAAAATATGGCGTTTATGAGAGCAGGGCCATTGTTGACGGCAGGGAGTATAAGGCATTTACCAACATCGGTATTCGCCCTACCTGGCAGGTGGATGAGCCACTGTGCGAGACCCATATTTTTGGCTACGACGGTGACCTGTACAGCAGTGTTGTACCCATTGAATTGATTAGATATATCAGGGAGGAAAAGGTGTTTTCCTCAGTAGAAGAATTGAAGGAACAATTAACTAATGACAAAGGCAGTATTCTTTGATTTTGACGAGACCCTGCAGGACAGAACGCTGGCGTTTGAGGGATATATGGACAACTTTTTTGCTGAGTTTTGTCCCGGCCTGGACCCTGCAGAGGTAGAAAAACGCAAGGAAGATATGCGTGTTACCGGCAAGGGTGGTTATGTCAATCGTGTTGATTGGTACCAACAGCTTATTGAACTTTGGGATTGGCAGGACGCTCCATCCGCCCAGGAGCTTGCCCACCACTATGACTACACCTTTGGGGACTGCAATGTTATCTTTCCAAATAGCAAAAAATTGCTGATAGAATTAAAAAAACGGGGCTACATTGTGGGCGTTATCACCAACGGTCCATCGTATTTGCAAAATCATAAGATGGACACCAGCGGTCTGCGGCCTTATTGTGACATTGTGGTTGTCAGCGGCGATGTGGGTGTGCATAAGCCCGACCCCAGGCTCTTTGAGATAGTGGCTGAAAGAGTGGGGCTTTCTACGGATGAGTGCCTGTATGTAGGTGACCACCCGGTCAACGACATTCAGGGCGCATTGGCATCCGGTATGAGGGCAATTCGTATGAATTTCGGTTGGTTCAAGAACCGGAATTTGCGTGATGATGTGCCCAATATCGACGATATAATCCAGGTTTTGGATTATCTATAATAGTAAAATATTGCATATTATTCAGGAGGTAGATTATATGCTTAATGAAGAAAAATCTTTGGACCAAATCGTATCACTCTGCAAGGGCAGAGGCTTTGTCTATCCGGGCAGTGAGATTTACGGCGGTCTTGCAAACACTTGGGATTACGGACCACTGGGCGTTGAGCTAAAGAATAATATCAAGGACGCTTGGCGCAAAAAGTTTATTCAGGAGAATAAGTACAATGTTGGTCTTGATTCTGCTATTCTTATGAACCCACAGACCTGGGTTGCGTCAGGTCACCTGGGCGGATTTTCCGACCCGCTTATGGACTGCTGCCAGTGTAAGACTCGTCACAGAGCAGACCAGCTTATTGAGGACTTTGACGGTACAAATGTTGCCGGCTGGAGCAATGAGCAGCTGAGCCAATACATAAAGGACAACAACATTCCTTGTCCTAACTGCGGCGCACATGATTTTACCGACATTCGTCAGTTCAATCTTATGTTCAAGACATTCCAGGGCGTTACCGAGGACAGCAAGGACGAGATTTACCTCCGTCCCGAGACTGCACAGGGTATATTTGTTAACTTTGCTAATATTCAGCGTACCACCCGCAAGAAGGTGCCCTTTGGCGTAGCGCAGATTGGTAAGTCCTTCCGTAACGAGATTACTCCCGGCAAGTTCATTTTCCGTGTTCGCGAGTTCGAGCAGATGGAGCTGGAGTTTTTCTGCAAGCCGGGTACGGACCTGGAGTGGTTTGACTACTGGCGTGGATTTTGCCGTGATTGGCTGTATTCGTTGGGTATCAGCGCGGAGAATCTTCGTCTTCGCGACCACGACCCGGAGGAGCTTTGCTTCTATTCCAAGGCAACTACCGACTTTGAGTACAAGTTCCCATTCGGCTGGGGCGAGCTTTGGGGCGTTGCCGACCGTACGGATTATGACCTCACCCAGCACATCAACACATCCGGCAAGAATCTTGAGTATTTTGACGGTACTACCGGCGAGAGATATGTTCCCTATGTTATTGAGCCATCCCTTGGTGTTGAGAGACTGTTCCTGGCAGTTCTTTGCGAGGCTTATGACGAGGAGGTCATCGACGCGGAAAAGAACGATAGCCGTGTAGTAATGCACTTCCACCCTGTTCTCGCTCCGTTCAAGGCAGCTGTTTTGCCACTGTCTAAGAAGCTTAATGAGCAGGCTGAGGAGGTATTTGCCAACCTGTCAAAGAAGTTCAGCGTGGATTATGATGACGCAGGCTCAATCGGTAAGAGATACCGTCGCCAGGACGAGATTGGTACTCCGTTCTGTATCACATACGATTTTGAGTCCGTTGATGACGGTTGCGTTACCGTTCGTGACCGTGATACAATGGAGCAGGTAAGACTGCCTATTGACCAACTGGAAAAGTTTATAGAAGAAAAGCTGGTATTCTAGCAGATAACAGCAAATCGGGAGCCTCATCGCAGGCTCCTTTTGCTTTGGGCAGAACGGGAATATGGAATATTGACACGGCACTTTTTTGTGTGATATAATATAGTAAACAAAAATATTATTTTTTGGGAGTGATATTTATGCGTTCTACAAAAAAACGAATCAGCGTGCTTATAGCCACTTTGGTAATGATGATTATGCTTTGTGTTGGCGCCACAACTGTGCTTGCCGCTACTCCG
>JBJEPK010000007.1:0-18222 GCA_051881195.1 Eubacterium sp.
TAAGATATCCCACTGTTTACAGTTAAGACCCCTTGTAGACTACGAGGTTGATAGGTTGCATGTGTAAGTACAGCGATGTATTTAGCTAGGCAATACTAATAGGTCGAGGGCTTGACCTTTCAGAGTGTCTGAGGGTTAAGTTAATTTCAAACCATCAATTATCTGTATTTAGTTTTCAGAGTACAAAGATACTTTGAATGAGCTATGCACCATTAGCTCAGTTGGTAGAGCACCTGACTCTTAATCAGGGTGTCCAGGGTTCGAGTCCCTGATGGTGTACCATCAGTGGCCCGTTGGTCAAGCGGTTAAGACATCGCCCTCTCACGGCGAAAACAGGAGTTCGATTCTCCTACGGGTCACCACAGACCTTATGGATGATTACCAACTTAGGTCCACAAACAACTGTGACCGTCGTTACAGTTCATAGTCGGTGTTTATTACGCTGAGGGTCCACCCGTTCCCATCCCGAACACGGTAGTTAAGCTCATGCGTGCCGAAAATACTTGGAGGGCAGCCTCCCGGGAAAATAGGTCGGCGCCGACATCTTTTCTTAGCCACTATCCTTCGATAGTGGCTTTGTTTTTTGCTATAGCAATATATTATGCCGGTTGTGCCGTGATTTCGGTAGTCGGCATATTTTTATTTTTTGTCATTATCTCTGTTGCAGTTGCGTACAGTCCTGTAATACAGGGTAGAGGATTTAGCGGCAGAATGCTGTCATTGAATGTTATCACTGTGTCAAAGTCGGTAAATTCCTGTTGTAGGTTGCCGGTGGTGTAAATAATAATTTTTGCGCCCATCACCCTTGCACGGCGTAGACTACATAGTGCAGAGCCTAGTTGATAGTTTGTGGTGATAATGGCAATTACTGTGCAATGATTTTGCAGAAATGCGGAATAATTGCAATCCAAAACAGATGTTTCTGCAGGAATTACAGGTGTACTTGCAAGATTCTGTAATACTCTGCATCCCTCAAGAGCTAAGGAATAGTCTTGTTGAAAACCGGTAATTATTATGGACTTTGTGTCGTCAAAAGTATTTGCCATCTGTTTTGGTACAGTGTTGATAGCTGACATTATTTTGCCCGGCAGTAGTTCCATCATCTTTATGGCAACGCTATAATAGGTGTCGGATACTATGCCGCATTTTTTGCCGATATATATTCCAAGTGAACATAGTGCAATGTAGTCTGCAAAAAAGCTTCGTAACGAAATGCTACCATTACTGAATTGGCACTGTGGACAGATAATTCCGTCAGATAATCGTGCTATCTGTGAATACGGGTCGTCAGTGATGGCAATAATTCGTGCTTTATCGTCTGCACACTTTTTTATTGCTGACAGAGTAATTTGGTCCTCGCCCCTATGACTAACGCAAATTATTAATGAACGGTGGTCGATATACTTGCCGGAGCAAATTAATTGTTGGCTGCTCATAGGCATAACAGAGATGTCGGTGAGGGTAGCGATGTTATGGCCGCCACATAGGGCTACGGATAATGAATCATTACTGCCGATAACATAGATTTCATTCAATTTATCCAGGTAACGCTTGGTGAGCTTGAGGTAATCAAAGTCAAATTTATCCTTATGCAGTAGATTGGACAAGCTGTCCTTGATTACAAAAGGAGAATAGCCAATATCCTCGGCAGGTAGATAATGGTACTCGTCGTAATCGTAAGGAGGAACACTGTATATACTACGGCGAACTCGTTTGCCCCTGGCGTCAAGAATAATAATCTTGTCCGTTGTGATTTTTGCGGAGTCTCCATTTGACAGAGCAATATATTTGGCAGCTTTGCCTGACAGAGCGTTCATTTGGCTGGAGATATAGTGTTCGCCATTACCAATACCAATTAGTAGCGGCATATCTTTGCAGTGGCAGAATATGGCGTTTTCGCTATTTATAAAAAATGCCGTAGTCGGTAAATCAGGTATTGTGGCAAGTAACCTATTGAGTAATTGAGTACCCTCTCTGTCGTCAAATGAGGTAAGCATAGCCACAATTAAATCCTCGTCTGTTACTATGGAAAAAGGCGTCGCATAGCTTCTGCATAGCGTTTGAAAGCCTGGTATTTCGCCATCCATACACACTGCAACTTTGCCGTTGGTGGCAGGTTTGGCGGTTATATTTTTGGCAAAACATCGAACGGCAATATCAGTTTGCGCTATACCCATTGTGCCGTCTGTGTTTGTGTTTAGTCCTTGTTTTAGTGATTCGGCATTACCTTTTGATTTGATGGCAACAATATCATTTTCTGTTTTCAGCACCATGCCGGTGGTCTCGCATCCTCGGTTGTGCAGTGCCGTGATTCCATCCAACAAAATATGCTTGCAGTTAGATTTACCAATGTATCCAAAAATACCACTCATGTTATCAATTCCTTTCCAGTCTTGCAAAAATTACGCTCATATCATCCGGCGCCTCCTGATGACAGTACTCCAGTGCCGAATTTAGTATATAGTCTGCAATTTGTTGTGACGGTTGATCTACAATGGCAGAAATACAGCCACGCAGCCACTCGTCTCCCAAGTCAGTGATGCCGTCGCTCATAAGAATTATTGAGTCATCAACGCCAATCACGGCAGTTCTTTTTGCAAACTCGATGCCGCGCAAAATACCGGCAGGCATGGAGGTTAGTTCACATTTTGTCATACTGTTATTTTTGATTATGTAACTGGCCGGTGCACCTGCCTTAAATATTTCGCATTTGCCTGTGAACAGGTCGATGTTGGCTATATCCAGCGTCGCCAGACTCTCGTCATTGCTTTTTACAAGCAGGGCGGAGTTGACAACCTTTAGTGCACTGTCAAAGCCGAAGCCGGCATTGATTAGTCGGGAAAGCAGTCCGGCTCCCATAGCTCCGTCCAACGCTGCCCGGGAGCCTTTGCCCATGCCGTCACTGATTATCAGTATGCTGTGACCCTTGTTATCCTCAATTGTTTTGACAGTGTCACCACATAGCTTGCCCTCGGCACTGTGCTGGGCATAGCCAATGTCCAGGCGATAATTTGGCTTTTCATAAAAGGATAGCATTGTTTCATTTTTAAAATTAGTTATTCTGCCATCCTCAAAGTATCGAGAACATATTTTGCTAATCCCGTGTCTTAGCTTGGGATTGTCCAGACCGGTTACAAAGCCTGAAAACAATATTTCTATTCTCATTCTGCCGAATTTGTCCTCTATTGCAGATATATTTGCGGGAAACATTTCGTAGTCGCCAAGAAATCGTCTTATTTTGCCGGCAGCGTTGGCATCAAATATTTCTGCCTCATCAAATTCTAATGCCAGGTCGTCCAGCATATCGGATATGGAGAAAAATTGGTCTGAGGCTACCATACGAATTTGGTTTGTTTTTTCCAGTACGATTTCTCGTTGTATGTATTCATCCTCGGATATTTGGTCTCGGCAGCGCTCGTTTTCTGTTCGCGATATTGCGTTGATTTTTTCTCTAACTTGGTCCACACTTTCACTTATAGTGGCCATAGCAGAGGAGGCAAAGCGTAGCTTTAGCACTAAGTTTTGGCGAAGTGTACCATCGGGAGCAATGTCTTTTCCGTTGTCCCAAAAGGCGCTGATTCGCTTAGTAACAACCTCCGGCATCAATACAAAAATCAAAGTTCCGATTATGCTGTTGGTGAATATTGACAGACCAACATCGTCCCCACTGGCTATGGAAAAGAATACCATGGAGCACATAAACGCAATGCCTATGTTTAACGATGATATGGTGGAAAACAGTGACGCCACCAGTACCGAAAATCCCATTCCACCTACCAAGAACAACATATCCCTGTTGCCAATGCTTAGAGAAAATCCTAAGGTTAATGCCAAGATTACTCCCCATCGCTCGCCTGCATACCGCAGGGAGAATAGTATAATGGGAACAGCTACAATTTGGGCGGGATAGATTATTCCAAAATGCAAAGCAGAAAAATTAAGGGCAAATATGGCTAGGCATATTACAATGCACACTAGGTCGGATATGGGCAATGCCCGTAGCTTCAGTCTATAGAGGCTGGTATTTAGACCTTTGTACAAAAAGTACGACCCACCCATTGCCAGTATAGCTTCGCCCAGAACTATGGCATATTGTTTTGTTTCTGCACCCAAATGCAGATTGATTACTATTCCTGTTGCAAAATCTGCAAGAAATGCGATTGTCATAGGAAATGACGGGCTTATCCCCAGTTCAAATACTTCGGCGGCAAATGCGCCAAGGCAAGCGATTACTACTGCTGCCAGGTATCTGGCAGAATATGTATTGATGCCCCCCATCATATATCCAATCAGCGCTCCCAATGTTGAGAACAAATAGCCTTTTCTCTTTGATACTGCTATCAGTGCCACGCCAAAGGGTGTGCACCCCAGCGCCGTTTTGCCCACACTCAGCACAAAACCTTCCACTGTGTAGCCTAAGTATATTATGATATTATGTAGTATCTTGCTGTCCCTGATTGATGTGGGATTGATTTTGTCCCTTACTGTCATATTTACACTTCCTATAATCTTATCATCAGGATTATAGTACAATGCTGACAAAAACATTGTCGTATTGTGCCAAAATAAAATAAATATATAATGGTTGAAATTACATTCTACTTGTGTTAAAATCTTACCATTGAAATGGAGGTAGCCGATATGATTCAAGCTAACAATATATCAGTACAATTCGGTGGTCGTTCTCTTTTTGAGAGAGTTAATGTTACATTTTCTCCCGGTAACTGCTATGGTATTATCGGTGCCAACGGTGCCGGCAAGTCCACCTTTCTTAAGGTGCTTAGCGGAGACCTTGAACCAAGCAAGGGCGAAATCAATATCACCCCCGGGGAAAGATTGTCAGTGCTAAAGCAGGACCACTTTGCTTATGATGATTACGAGGTCGTGCGTACTGTGCTTATGGGCAATCCTCGTCTTATTGAGATTATGGAAGAAAAAGATGCCCTTTACGCAAAAGAGGATTTTAGCGAGGAGGATGGCATTAAGGCAGGCGAGCTGGAGGCAGAGTTTGCCGACCTGGACGGCTGGAATGCCGAGAGTGATGCAGAATTTATGCTCAACAAATTGGGCGTAACCGACGAGTATCATTATTTGAAGATGGCAGAGCTTCCCTCCGACCTAAAGGTAAAGGTGCTTTTGGCACAGGCATTGTACGGTAATCCCGACATTCTTCTGTTGGACGAGCCTACCAACCATCTGGATCTATCCGCTATCAGTTGGCTGGAGAACTTCTTGCTGGATTTCGAGAATACAGTTATTGTTGTTTCCCACGACCGTCACTTCTTAAATAAGGTATGTACCCATATTTGTGATGTGGATTATGGCAAGATTACTCTTTATACCGGCAACTACGACTTCTGGTACGAGTACACACAAATGCGTCAACGCCAGGCTAGGGACCAAAACAAGAAGAATGAGCAAAAAATTAAGGAATTGCAGGATTTTATCAACAGATTCTCAGCAAACGCTGCCAAGTCCAAGCAGGCTACCAGCCGCAAGAAGCAGCTTGATGCCTTGGAAATGATTGAGATGCCGGTATCATCCCGTCGATTTCCATACGTTGATTTTAAGCCGGACAGAGAGTGCGGTAACGACCTTTTGCGCGTTGACCATCTTACAAAGACAATCGGCGACCGTAAGGTGCTGGACGACATTTCTTTTGTTATCCATCCCAGAGAAAAGGTTGCATTTGTAGGCTCCGATGTTGTGGCAAAGACAACTTTGTTCAAGATTATTATGGGCGAGATGGAGCCTGACGAGGGTAGCTACAAGTGGGGTGTTACTACCTCGCAGAGTTATTTTCCCAGCGACAACAGTCCGTACTTTGACGATGTGCAGCTGACATTGGTTGACTGGTTGCGTCAGTACACTGACGAGGTGCTTGAGGCAGATATTCGCGGATGGTTGGGCAGGATGCTGTTCAGCGGTGACGAGGCACTCAAGATGTCCAATGTCCTTTCCGGCGGTGAGCGTGTGCGTTGTATGCTGTGCAAGATGATGCTCAGCGGCGCCAATGTACTCATCCTTGACGAGCCTACCAACCATCTGGACCTTGAGTCCATTACAGCCCTTAACAACGGCCTTATCCGTTACCCGGAGACAGTACTGTTTACCTCTCACGACCATCAGTTTGTAGAGACTGTTGCCGACAGAATTATCGAGATTAGCGGTAGCAAGTATATTGACCGCAAGGGCAGTTATGATGAGTTTTTGTCCACATTTGATGAGGAACAACTCCGTCACATTAAGATGTAATATAATAACAAAAACCTCCCGTTGCGGGAGGTTTTCTTGTATTGCGTAAAAAACGGACTATCGGAATCCCCGATAGTCCGTATGTCTTATTTTTCTATCAAGTCGTTATCTTCCAGCAGGGCAACAAATTTTTCTATATCTCTGCGGGCTGTGTCGGCATCAACATCATATTCGCCGGTTACCATTGTCACCGCCTCATCAATGGTGATGTCTTTTGTGAAGCAGTCCCAAAAGAAAGCGCCTGAATCGTTGAGGGTAATCATTCCGTTAAATTCGTATGTGGTGTTACCGACAGGCACAACAATGTTTGAGCCGGCAATATTTCTTTTAGCAAATCCGTTTTTTATTTTCATTATCCTTTTAGTCCTCTTTCTTGTCGGTCCATATCCTCGACTACTATATCAAAGATTTCACCGAGACTGCGACAGTATTCCAGCACCTTCCATGGCTCGTTGGTGTGGTAATGAATCTTAATTAATTCTTCATCCCCAACAGCGATAAGGCAGTCGCCCTTAAAATTCTCAACAAAATAGTCGTTGATAGCATCCTCATCCAAATCCTCACCCTCGATGAGCAGTTGGGTATCGTATCTGTATTCCAGCATGGCTTTCGCTCCTTTGCTATATTTTAGGATTATTGTAAAAAAATATGCACCCGTTGTCAACAAATAAATCTTTAATTTTATATTAACTTGAAAATAACAGTGTGTTAGGTTAAAATAATTACCGGTGATATAATGAAGAAAAGAATTATGATAGTTGCCCTTGGCGGTACCATCGGCAGCAAAAAAGGGGACTTCATATCCCTGGATGATAATAACCTAAAGATACTTCGCTATTATCATAATGATGATGTGGAGTTTGACAGCGTTTCGTCTTTTAGTATATTGTCCGAGAATTTATGTGTGGATAATTGGCAAATGCTGTTTGACTGTATTGACAGCATTGATTTTGCTAAGTACGACGGGGTGATTATTTTGCACGGCAGCGATACCTTGGCATTTTCTGCTGCCATGGTCGGCAACGCTTATCCCAACGAGAGCATTGTTCTGGTTGCAGCCGATAAGCCTTTGGAGGACTGTTCAAGCAACGGAGTACCGAATTTTGCCGGGGCTGTTGAACATTTGCTGTCCGGCCGTCGGGGTGTGTATGTGTCTTATGACAGAATAATGCCGGCGCTTTGTGTTACCGGCGCCGGTATTGATGACAAGTTTTTGGCACTGGACTCCACTTTGCCACCGGTTAACAGCCGCAATATTCTTGCCAAAAATGTGCTGATAGCAAATGCCTACGTCAATATGAATTGTTCAAATTACTGCCTTGATAATGTGGATGCAGTGCTTATTGGTATGTTTCACAGTGCCACGGTACCGCCCGGAGCAAAGGCTTTGGCAGACAGGGCGAAGAGTATGGGAATCCCTTGCTGTTTTGTGACACACAAGTTGTCTGCGGATTATGCTACAGCAAAGGATATTGACAATATTCTGCTAGGCTGCACTATGGAAAATGCTTATGCAAGAATGTTGCTTGCTTAGAGAGTACATTTATGGAGAATTACAATGGATAAAAGTAGATTTTCGTACCCTGTTGCGCAAAAGAATATTCGTATTACAGACCGTTTTTGGAGCGAGAGGCTGGAGGTTGTAAGGCGCAATGTAATACCGTATCAGTATCAGGCCCTCAATGATAATATTCCCGGCGCAGAAAAAAGTTATGCCATAGATAATTTTAAAAAAGCTGTTGCGGTACTGCAGGACAGAGCTTCGGGCAAGGCTGTGCCTGTCTATCCAACCGACCGATGGTTTTACGGCCAAGATGCGCCCGAGGGGGCTTTTCATGGCTGGGTATTCCAGGATAGCGATGTGTACAAATGGCTGGAGGCTGTGGCTTATTCATTAATTAATCATTATGATGAACAATTGTGTTCTCTGGCAGACGAGGTGATTGACCTTGTTTGTTCTGCCCAGATGGATAACGGCTATCTGGACACTTTATATATTATCAATGACCCATCCAAGGTGTTTACTAATCTTCGGGATTTTCATGAGTCGTATTGTTTTGGGCATTTAGCAGAAGCTGCTGTGGCTTTTTTTGAAGCAACGCAGGACAGAAGATTGCTTGACGCAGCCGTTAGATTTGCAGACCTGCTGTGCCAAGTGTTTGGTGATAACGGCAAAAAAGGATACCCCGGACACGAGATTGCCGAGCTTGCGTTAGTAAAGCTTTATCGTGTTACCCAAGAAAAAAAGTATCTTGACCTGGCAGAATTTTTTGTTAACCAACGGGGAACAAAACCTTACTACTTTGACGCCGAGCATAACACAAAAACTGACGGTGAGGGCTATCATTACAATCAAGCCCATTGTCAGCCACGCCATCAGCATGAGGCTGTGGGACATGCAGTTAGGGGCGTTTACCTTTACTCCGGTATGGCGGATGTGGCAAGGCTGTGTGACGATGACGGATTGTATTCTGCTTGTTGCCGCATTTGGGATAATATCCAAAACAAGAAGCTTTACATAACCGGCGGCATAGGCGCCACCGTGGACGGTGAGGCTTTTTCATTCGATTATGATTTACCCAACGACCTTGCATACAGCGAAACTTGTGCGTCAATCGGTCTTTCTATGTTTGCCGGCAGAATGGCTTGCATCAGCGCCGAGTCCAAGTACGGCGATGTTATGGAAAGAGCGTTGTATAACACAATTTTGGCATCTATGAGTGATGGGGGCACAGAATTCTTTTATGTCAATCCCTTGGAGGTTTTGCCCATGGCATCCCACTGCGACAGTAGGAAACAACATATAAAGCCGGTACGCCAAAAGTGGTTTGGTTGTGCTTGCTGTCCTCCAAATTTGGCGCGATTTTTGTCCTCATTGGGCACATATTGTTATAGCCAGAACGAGAACACTCTGTATATTCATCAGTATGTTGGCGCAGAGATAGATTCAAATTTTGGGTGTATTAATATTGACTCGTCCTATGCTACCCACGGCAGAGTTAATATTGACTTTGCCGCAAGCAAGCCTTGTGAGTTGGCTTTGCGTATTCCAGCTTGGTGCGGCAATTTCCACCTTAATGTTCCATATATCGCAAGGGACGGTTACGCCTATGTTACCGTAGATGGTGACATGACTATCGGCATAGATTTTGGTATTAGACCTAGATTGGTTGCCTGCTCCGGCAAGGTGCGTGCCAATGTGGGTAAGGTGGCAGTAGCCTATGGCCCAATGATATATTGTGCCGAGAGTGTGGACAACGGCGAGAATTTGCACCTACTGTCCTTGGACACAAATGCCGATTTGCAGTATTGTGACGGCAAGATTACCGCCGGTGGATTCAGGGACAAGCCGATTGAGGATTTGTATTACGACTACACTCCTTGCGACACTACTCCCGTGGATATTACATTGATTCCTTATTACTCCTGGGGTAATCGGGGAGAGAACGAAATGGCAGTCTATATCCACGTGGCAAAAAAACTTTAAATTTTTTCAAAAAATTGTGTTTTTACGCAACCAAACATAACAAGAATTATTAAATTATGTTGCTTACGGTTGGTATGAAGATAAAATTCAATCTGCTAATTGAACTTTCACACAATTCCAAAATCATTATTCTTCACCGGCCGACAAGCCTTTTGAGCGCTGTTCAAGTAACGGTGTACCGAATTTCGTCGGTAACTACCATAAAAGCATTGCAATAAATATTACTGCTATTGCTATGATTATTAATATATTTCTAATTAGTATTTTAGCTGCATCCATAGTTGCCGGTGAATGGCGATATATAAAATCCTTTATTGGATTTTTTAGCTTTTTAAATCCTAAATCTTTATATGTAACTATTCTTGTAGCAAATGAATATATATCATTTTCGTCAAGTTCAATAATTCTTACACCACGGTTTAATCCGTTGCCATATTCATTAAAGCCTGCACTTGGAGTGAATCCCATATATACATTTTTGTATTTGCCAATAAAATCGTTCTTGTGGTCATGACCCACAAATACCGCAAGCACATCTCCGTTTTTACTAATCTCATCAAATTCGCCGGTATTAACATCCGGAATTGACGGCGGCTCTAAAAAATTACCGATGCCGGTATTCGCCAGATTGTAAAATTCATTTTTGTGAGTTCTATAGGCTCTAATAGATTTCGGCTTATGGGGTGCTACTTTTTTTAGCAAATAATAATATTCACAGAGTGGAATATGCTGAAACAAAATAGACGGTATGTATTTATCGTTTTGCTTCAGTGATTCCCTTGTATTTTTGTACCATTCAATTTGGCTTTTGCTAACAGGGTCATACCCTCCACCCTTCTTGTCAGTGCCCGAATCTATTAAATACAGATTAAAAGCTATTCTTTTGCCATCGCTTGAATAAATTGGAATATTATATGTCCCGGCATCAAAAGCATTTTTATCATCGTAAATACAGTTTGGCAGTGCTTTATATATTTTTTCCAGTTGTTCTGAATTAGAAATTCCTACTTGCCTGTCATGATTTCCAAAGGTAACTGCAAATGCGATGTTACGACTGGTAATAGGCTCCATTATTTTTTTTATAGTTGCCGAAACATTTTGTAACAGCCCATCGCCGCTTCCCTTGTAGGAGATACCATAGCCCTTTATTTGGTCTCCTGTAAGAACAACTAAATCAGGTTTTTCACTATCAAGGGCAGCGTTCAGTAAATTCAATGTATCTTGAGAAACATTTGGTATTTCCTGAATATCAGTTATATGCATTATTTTAAATTTGTTGTCATTACTAAATTTTAACATGCTTCACCTACATAATATTCGTGATATAATCAATTTTATCATCAAGCAAGAACTTAACTCCATTTGTATCGACAGTACATATCACTTGTGATTTTGCAATGTTTTTCAGCTTAAAATTAACATCGGGGTACACTTTTTTCCTATCATTACAAACAACAGAATATTTGGGCATAAGATTTTTTACCCAGTAATATGATGTTGAACCTACATATCCGTGATGACCAACCTTTAACAAATCAATTTTACCAACATTATTTGCAATTGATTTTTCGCCCCCGTTTTTGTAGTTCATATCAGCTGCGAGAAGTGATTTGTATCCATTGTATTCAACCAATGTAACAACACTATTTACATTTTCTCCGAATTTAAATGCCGGCTTTTTGTATTTTCCGTTAAAAAATGTGATTTTCATATCACCAAACAAAAATGATAATTCGTCAAAGCTTTCAATAATAGGAACATTTTTTGCCTCTAAGGCCTTTTTCATTTGCAGGTAAACTTCAACATTGTCCCATCTTTTTCGCTCCATAATAAAAATATTTTCTTCATGGTAGGGCTTCAGGAAAGCTCTTTTTATTTTTATATTTGGATGATTAATTATAGTATCAAATCCACCAATATGATCAGAATGGCAATGTGTTGCAAGGATAAAATCTAAAATGACCTCACCTTTTGAATTAACACAATTTTTTAGCAAATAATTGCATACTTCCTGTTCATATCCCTTTAGTCTAAGCCAAGGCTTATCAGCAGGATACTCTGTATCCTCGCCTGCGTCAATCATGGCAAAATGATTATTGCTTTCAAGAATTATACAATCGCTGTGTCCGGTATTTAAAAAATGAATTGCATTACTCATAAAAGCTCCTTTTCCATATAGCACATTACATTTTCATCATTTGAACAAATGATTCTGTCTGCTGATTTTTTTAATTCCGGGCATGCGTTTGAAACAGCGAAGCCGGTATTAGCTGTCTTAAATGCTGATATATCATTTTTGCTATCGCCTATTACAATAACATTTTTGATGTCGGTATTGGTAATCTCACAAAGCTTTCTTAAGCCATACCCTTTGTCAATACCTAAGTTGGTTATTTCCAGATTGTTAGACATGGAGGAGGTTAATTCGATATTGATAAGCTCAGAGCGAAGGCGTTTTTCACATTCCTTCTTTTCGCTTTCATATTTAAAAAATATATCAAACATTTCAATTTTATAAGCATCATCATACAAAATTGATTCAATATTCTCGATAGCTCTTCGTGTTTCCATCATAACAGGAATAAAATTATCATCTATATTGTAGAATTCAAAGGATTTATAATTAAATTCAGATTCATTTACAAACGGGAATCCGTTTGAGTATAATTCAACAAAACAGGTATATGACCGTAATATATCATAAATCCTAATAGCTGTATCCTTTGGGATTGGTGAGCAGCTTTTTATTCCTTTTATACGCTGATTTATTCCTGCTCCGTTTGAATAAACAAAATATTCAATGCTGTCACATGTGCGTACTTCAAAAGGAATTTCATAAAAAGTACGACCGGTTAGAATTGCTGTTTTTATACCATTATCAGACAGCCTTTTTATTGCACTGATGTTTTCGTTACTTATGGCAGAATTACTGTTTAAAAGAGTTCCATCCAAATCAACTGCTATAATTCTTTTTTTCATTTTTTTCTTCTTTATTTGAATAATATACCTTTCAATAGGATAGGTCCAGATAGTTGGAATATTAATAATAATGAATTTTGAAACTACTTCTACAATCGGAGTATTTATATTTCTTTCCAAAATAAACGAACCAAAAACACCGCCTATGTATGAGCTAACTAAAATATTAAACACTGCCAGTAAAAAATATAAAGTAGAACTATATGCGGGATTAATATTTGAATGAAAGGTTATTTTCCTGTTTATCAAATATGCTGCAATATATCCGATTGAGGTAGATAAAACATACGAGAATAAGTATCCTTTATATTTTATTCCCAGGAGTGATAATAACGTATTACCGGGTAAGGCGATATCGTTGTATTTTTTAAAGACAACATAGAGTAAAAATAGGTACGAAACAACATCAAGTATTGAGGTTACTAATACCGATATATTAAATTTTACAAATTTCCATATTTCAGGATGATTAGTTTTTATGTTAGTCATTTTGCGTTTTCTTTTTTCTGTGAATAACAAATCTATTCAAAGGGTATGTCCAAATAGTTGGAATAGTCATAACAATAATCTTCATAATCATTTCAACAATAACATTATCCCATCCGTTATTTTTTACCCAGGTTCCAAGGAATGCGCCAAACCAAGTATTAAATGCTATAGTGCATACCACCATAATGGCATAAATTACTGTTGACAAAACAGGATTGGCATCGGCTTTAAATGTTAGCTTTCTATTCATTATGTAAGCAGCTGCATAACCGATTATTGCAGATATGCAATATGAATACATGTACCCTTTATATTCAATTCCTAAAAAATCCAATATCGCATTGTCGGTAACCGGAACTTCATTTAATGATTTAAATACCAAATATTGAAGGAATAGAAATATTCCCAGCTCCAAAACAGATGTACTTGCACCGGTGAACGAGAATTTGATAAATTTCCAAATTTCCGAGTGTTTTTCAGTAAAGGCTATCAACTTATTTTTCATTGCTTTTTTTCTCTCCTGTTGTTGCAATCATTATCGCAGTCCAACAAATTGCAACAATGATTGAAAAGGTGCATAGAGTATATCCGGCAAAGCCTATTGTACCCAGTCTTCCTAAATTCAATTTTACTAAAATTACACCAATAACAAATATAATTGTCGATATTATAAATGTGATAATATTTGTTTTTGTGTTCATTTTTATCACCTCGCAGAGAAGGATATAACAAAAAAATCAAGAACGAGTTTAATTTATGTCAAATTTATGTAAAACAACAGTTTTCGCTATCTGAATAGTTTTTGTCGTTATGGGATTCCTTATTACTCCTGGGGTAATCGGGGCGAGAACGAAATGGCAGTCTATATCCACGTGGCAAAAAAGCTTTAAATTTATTCAAAAAATTGTGTTTTTATGCAACCAAACATAACAAGAATTATTAAATTATGTTGCTTACGGTTGGTTGAAATTATGTTAAGTTCAGTTTACAATATTCATACAAATCAAACATTTTGGAGAAAATATGAGTATTGTAAAAATTGAAAACCTAAATAAAACATATCCCACATTTAAGCTCAGCAATGTTTCTTTCTGCCTGGAAGAAGGCAGAATTACAGGCTTTATTGGAAAAAACGGTGCCGGAAAGACAACAACTATTAAAACAATGCTTAATCATGTTAGGCCTGATAGTGGCGAAATTTTTTATTTTGGCAAATCTCTTTATGAAAACGAAAGCGAAATAAAAAAGCACATCGGTTATTCTACCGGCTCGGTTAATTGGTATCCACACAAAAGGATTAAGGACATTGTCAAAATTGTCAGCAGATTTTATGACACCTGGAATAATGACGCTTATCAAAAATATCTTGAATTATTCCAAATAGATGAGTACAAAACTGCCAACCAACTATCAGATGGTATGAAGGTAAAATGTAATCTATTAATTGCACTTTCACACAATGCCAAAATCATAATTCTTGATGAGCCGACAAGTGGCTTGGACCCATTTTCGCGAGACGAGTTGCTGGACGTATTTACACAGCTAAAGCAGGACGGTGTTGCAATATTTTTTTCAACTCACATAATCTCCGATGTAGAAAAATGTGCTGATGATATTATTTATATTTCAGGCGGCAAAATTGTTGCAGCGCTTTCTAAAGAAGATTTTAATACTAATTATTCAAAAGAAGGCGAAAGTCTGGAAGAAACAATTCTCCGTATGGAAAGGGGTGCCGACAATGACTGATATTATGGTAAAGGAGTTTAGGCTAAGTGCGTCCTGCCTTTCATTTTTCTTTATTGCTTTTGCGCTTATGTTTTTTATTCCCGGGTATCCGGTGCTTTGCGGTGTTTTCTTTGTTACACTCGGTATATTCCAAAGCTTTCAAAATGCAAGAGAAACTAATGATATTTTGTTTTCTGCCTTACTTCCTATTGCAAAAAAGGATGTGGTTAAAGGAAAACTTTTATTTGTCTGTCTTATTGAGATGTGTAGCCTATTTCTAATGGGAATTGCGGTAGTGATAAGAATGACATTACTGTCGGACGCTTCTGTTTATATTAGCAATGCACTGATGAATGCAAATTGCTTTGCACTTGGGTTGGCATTCTTTATGTTTGGATTGTTCAACATAGTTTTTGTGGGTGGATTTTTCAAGACTGCCTACAAGTACGGCGCTCCGTTTATATCTTACATCGTTTTGGCGTTTATCACTATATGTATCGCCGAGTCATTGCACCATTTCCCGGCACTTAGCTGGCTGAATGCATTTGGTACAGAGCACTTAATTAATCAATTATTATTACTTTTATCCGGTATAGCTTTATTTGTGCTTTTAACCTATATTGCTTATAATGCTTCTTGCAAGAGATTCGAGAAAATAGATTTATAAAGGAGAATATATTATGCTAAAAGATAATTTGGTGATGCTTCGTAATCTTAATGGCTTTTCACAGGAGGCTATTGCAGAAAAAATTAATATATCCCGCCAGGCTTATGCAAAATGGGAAACAGGAGCCACAATACCCGATATAGAAAAATGTTACCTGCTTGCAAATGTGTACGGTGTTACTATTGATAGCTTAATGCAATCAGCAACAGCAGATGGCATAGGCTTGATACCTCCTGCACCTAAGGGCAAAAGTATTTGGGGTTCGGTTATTATTAATGACAGAGGTCAAATAGTTATCCCAAAGCCGGCAAGGGAAAAATTTGAACTTGTTGCAGGCAAGAGGTTGATTGTTTTGAGCGATGATGAGGGTATTGCCCTTGTCCCTGCAGAAAAGTTTGAGGACAATATGCGCAGAATTATGGAGCTTACTTCTGTGAAGAACGACGCTAAAGAATAAATCTACTTTATTGCCAAGCATAAAATAAATTTGGCTCAAGGGCGTTGTTTTATTCCTTAGCCTTTTGCTATGCCGATAATAATAGAGTTTGTTATTTCTTTTGATACAATCGAGGAGAGGAAGAAATGGCAGTCTATATCCCTGTGGCAAAAAACTTTAAAATTTTTTCAAAAAATGTGTTGACACCAATCTAACAATCTGTTATTATATATAAGCACTTGAGATGAGTGACACATTCCTCTTTAGCTCAGTCGGTAGAGCACTCGGCTGTTAACCGAGTTGTCGTTGGTTCAAGTCCAACAAGGGGAGCCATAAAAAAGGCGATACGCATCAGCGTATCGCTTTTTTGTTGTTTTTTTGGATTTTTGTACCGAAGGCAAAAAGGTTAACAGCCGACGGCTGGTAACTGGCTCGTTTGCGACCGCTCGCAGTGCGAGAGAAAGGGAGCAAAAAGAGCTTGCAGTGGTCAAAATTTGCCGACGCTCCAAGTCGAAAGCAAATTTTGGGTACCACAATCCGAGGTTGTCGTTGGTTCAAGTCCAACAAGGGGAGCCATAAAAAAGGCGATACGCATCAGCGTATCGCTTTTTTGTTGTTTTTTTGGATTTTTGTACCGAAGGCAAAAAGGTTAACAGCCGACGGCTGGTAACTGGCTCGTTTGCGACCGCTCGCAGTGCGAGAGAAAGGGAGCAAAAAGAGCTTGCAGTGGTCAAAATTTGCCGACGCTCCAAGTCGAAAGCAAATTTTGGGTACCACAATCCGAGGTTGTCGTTGGTTCAAGTCCAACAAGGGGAGCCATAAAAAAGGATGGCTGGTAACGGGTATCTTAGTTTGCGTGCAGCCTAATGCTCCTTATAAAGCTATATCTAGTTTTTAACTTACAATTCTTATTTACTGTTTATAAAAAATGTGATAGGATATATTCGAACGCGGTTACCTTATATATCGGAAAGAAAGATTATTCACACGATTTATTTGAATGATAATGGAGATATAAAATGATTATTGAAAATAATATACTAAAGCATTATTTGAAAAATGTTTATTTCATCACAGGAACTGCTTATGCAGGCAAATCTACAATGGTGAAAATGCTTGCAGAAAAATATGATTTGATATTCTGTGGAGAGAACTATACTTGCGAAATCACCGATAAAGTGGCAGAGCCTGATATTCAACCGAATTTATGCTATATGAATTTAATGAACAGTTGGGAGGATTTTGTAAAACGCTCCCCTGAAGAATACGAAAAATGGATGTATGGCACATCTGATGAAGTAGCAGGATTTGAAATTGCAGAACTAATATCACTTTCCAAAGACAAAAAAGTAATCGTTGATACTAATATTCCGATTGATGTGCTGAAAGAAATATCGGATTATAATCATGTTGCAGTTATGCTTTCTCCTCAAAGTATGAGCGTTGAACGATTTTTTGACAGAAATGACGAAGAAAAACAATTCATTCTCAGTGTAATCGAAAATTGTGATAATTCTGATGAGGTTATGGCAAATTACAAGGCAGGATTAGAGCTGATTAACAGTGAAAAGCATTATAACGAATATGCTGAGAGCGGATTTTTTACATTGGTTCGTGATAATAGTGAACAGGATACACGAAAAGAAGTTTGTGACAAACTAGCAAAGCATTTTGGATTTGTAAAGTAGGTATATAAATATGTCAAAAGTAATTGCAATATGCGGTAAAATTTGCAGTGGTAAATCTTATTATGCAAGGCAAATTAAAGAAAAAGAAAATGCTGTTATACTGTCGATAGATGAAGCCACCTATGATTTAATTGAAAATAAGCAAGGCGAGTTTTACAATGCTTTTGCTGAAAGAGTAAATAAATATCTTATGAAAAAGGCTGCCCAAATTGTAAAAGCAGGCTGTAATGTTATATTGGATTGGGGCTTTTGGACAAAAGCAGAGAGACAGGAAACAACCAAATATTTCAATCAATTCAGTATTGATGTTGAATGGCATTATGTTGATATAGAGCAACCGCGATGGGAACGGTTGATTGAAGAACGAAATATTAAAATACAAAGCGGCAACGGTGGCTATGACTTTTATGTTGACAAAGGTCTGTTAAATAAAGTGTTATTAAAATTTGAAGAGCCAACAAGAGACGAAATGGATATTTGGATTGAGAATAAATAA
>JBJEPK010000008.1:0-17265 GCA_051881195.1 Eubacterium sp.
TGTTCTGTCAGAGCTTTATGACCGAGCTTTGCAAGGTTATAGGCGCTGATACCGATGTACCTGCCGGCGACATTGGTACAGGCGCAAGAGAGATTGGATATATGTTCGGCCAGTACAAGCGTATTCAGGGCACATACGAGGGCGTTCTCACCGGTAAGGGTCTGTCATTCGGCGGCTCTCTCGCCAGAACTGAGGCTACCGGCTATGGTTTGTTGTATCTAACAGAGGAAATGCTAAAGTGCAATAATTATGATATTAACGGTATGACGGTATGTATTTCCGGCTCCGGTAATGTAGCTATCTATGCAGCAGAAAAGGCACAGATGTTGGGTGCAAAGGTTGTAACAGTATCTGATTCTACCGGATGGATTTACGACAAAGAAGGCATTGATGTAGAACTCCTTAAAGAAATTAAGGAAGTTAAGCGTGCAAGGCTTACTGAGTATGCTGCTGCAAGACCGTCAGCAGAGTACCACGAGGGCAAGGGTGTATGGAGCATTAAGTGTGATGTGGCTCTTCCTTGCGCAACCCAGAACGAGCTTGACATTGAGGACGCAAAGATGCTTGTTGCCAACGGCGTTATTGCTGTTGCAGAGGGTGCTAATATGCCTACCACTCTCGAGGCAACAAAGTATTTCCAGGAGAACGGAGTATTGTTTGCTCCGGGCAAGGCAGCCAACGCCGGCGGTGTTGCTACCTCTGCTCTGGAGATGTCCCAAAATAGTGAGCGTATTAGTTGGACTTTCGAGAAGGTAGATAAGAAACTGAAGGATATTATGGTTAACATTTACCACAATATTGATAACGCTGCAAAGAAGTACGGCGTAGAGGGCGACTATGTTGCCGGTGCAAATATTGCAGGCTTTGAGAAGGTAGCAGACGCTATGATGGCTCAAGGTATTGTATAACTAATATCGTTTGTTATAGACCACACCGACGGTGTGGTCTATATTATTTATTATTAATAATATTATTATTGCAAAATAGTGGTTGTTGTGATATAATTATCAAAATATTACTTTGGGGTAATGTTGCTTATGATTATTTTAGGTATCGACCCGGGTTATGCTATTGTGGGCTGGGGCGTTGTAGAATATCAGCATTCCAAATTTCGTGTATTAGGCTACGGCGCTATCACCACTGATGCTGATACACCATTCTCCGAGAGATTGCAGATTATTTACAACGATATGTGCTATCTGTTCGAAAAATATAAGCCTGATGCTATGAGTATGGAAAAGTTATTTTACAATTCAAACCAAAAGACGGTTATTGATGTTGCGCAGGCCAGAGGGGTTATTACTCTTGCCGCACAAATGTACGGCAAGGACATATACGAGTACACTCCTTTACAAGTAAAGCAATCTGTTACCGGCTATGGCAGAGCAGAAAAAAAACAGGTAATGGAAATGACAAAAAATATTTTAGGCCTCCCCGGTGTACCTAAGCCCGATGATACTGCCGATGCGCTGGCAATGGCTATTTGCCATGGACATACCAGCGCCTCATCAATTAACAGAATCAACAATATGATTAATAAGCAGATACATGGTGATTAATGATGATATACAACCTTAACGGAATACTAACATACGTTGACCCCACATTTGTGGTGGTAGAATGTGGTGGCGTAGGATTCAAGTGCTTTGCCAGTACAACCACTATTACATCCTTGACCCAGGTGGGTACCAAAGTGAATTTGTTCACCTATCTATCTGTTAGAGAGGATGCAATGGACTTGTTTGGGTTCGCAGCTCAGGACGAGCTGGACGCCTTTAAGTTACTTATATCTGTCAGCGGCATAGGACCAAAGGCTGCTATGGCTATTCTTAGTGTTTTGCCACCCGACAGATTATCGGTAGCAATCAGCAGTGGCGATGTAAAAGCTATTACTGCTGCCCAGGGCGTTGGAAAAAAGACGGCAGAGCGTGTTGTTCTGGAGCTAAAGGACAAGATGGTGGGAATTGGCTCAGCTTCTGTAGTATCTGTGGTTGAAGGTATCCAATCGGTAGCCGAATCCGGTAATGCTCAGGAAGCTGTTGAGGTTTTGGTATCTCTTGGATTCAATCAGTCCGATGCTGCTTGCGTCGTTGGAGCTATGGACAAAACATTGTCGGTTGACGATATGATTAGATTGGGACTCAAGCAATTATCCTCCCAGCTTTGATATGGTGATACAGTATGATAGAAAATGAATTTGAATACGATTTTGAAAACCGAGTATCTGCACCTGAGTACACTCCGGAGGATACAGAAATAGAAAATACCCTTAGACCCAAGCAACTGACCGATTACATTGGTCAGGCTAAGGCAAAAGAGAATCTATCAATTTATATTGAGGCTGCCAAGCGCAGAGGCGACGCTCTTGACCATGTTTTGCTATATGGTCCTCCCGGATTGGGAAAGACTACACTTGCAGGCATTGTTGCCAACGAGATGGGCGTTAATCTGCGTATTACTTCCGGTCCGGCTATTGAGAAGCAGGGGGATTTGGTAGCAATTCTCTCCAATCTTGAGTCGGGGGACGTATTGTTTATTGACGAGATTCATAGACTTAACAGAACTGTAGAAGAAATTTTGTATCCCGCAATGGAGGATGGCAAAATTGATATTATAATCGGCAAGGGTCCCAGCGCAAGAAGTTATCAACTTAGTTTACCTAAGTTTACTTTGATAGGCGCTACCACACGAGCAGGACAGATTTCTGCTCCTTTGCGTGACAGATTTGGCGTTATTCTCAGATTAGAGATGTACACTAACGAGGAGCTGGCACAGATTGTTACACGTTCATCCAAGATTTTGGGAATACCCGTGGATGAGGACGGCGCTTACCAAATTGCTTCACGCTCCAGAGGTACGCCACGTATTGCTAACCGTCTGCTAAAGCGTGCTCGCGATTTTGCAGAAGTTAAATACGACAGTATAATCACAGAGGTTGCAGCTTGCGAGGCATTAACTTCTATGGAGATTGACGAGCTTGGACTGGACTCCATCGACAGACGATTACTAAAGACTATGATAGTCAATTACAATGGCGGTCCCGTTGGTCTGGAAACCATAGCGGCAGCTATAGGTGAGGAGTCTGTGACCATCGAGGATGTATATGAGCCATACTTAATGCAAATTGGATTTTTGGCGAGAACACCCAGGGGTAGATGCGTTACTCCTGCGGGCTATGAGCACTTGGGTATCAAGTTTAACGGCAATGACAACGGGCAACAAACTTTTGATTTATAGTTAGGTGATATATTAATGGGCAGATTATTCGGTACTGATGGTGTGCGAGGTATTGCTAATCAGGATTTAACCAATGAACTTGCAATGAAAATTGGCGCTGCGGCTGCCACAGTTCTTATTAGAGAATCTAAGAGTGAAAAGCCTACGGTGCTTATCGGCAAGGACACGCGTGCATCCGGTGATATGTTGGAGGCCGCCCTTACAGCAGGCTTTTGTTCGGTAGGATGCAATGTATTATCAGTTGGCGTTGTGCCTACACCGGCTGTTGCTTATCTTGTGGGTCTGTATGAATGTGAGGCCGGTGTTATGATTTCTGCCTCACACAATCCATGTGAGTATAACGGTATCAAGATATTCCAAAAATCCGGATACAAGCTTGATGACGCAATAGAAGAAGAAATTGAGAGTATTGTTCTTGGTGAGTCAGAAAAGCCGGATACTAAGTTGGGTGGTGCTGTAGGTAACAGATTGTATTGCAAAACCGCTGTCAGCGATTATGTACAGCATGTTGTCAGCACTGCGAATGTTAGATTTGATGGTCTTAGAATTGCACTTGATTGTGCAAATGGATCTGCATCGGTTTGTGCAAAAGAAATTTTTACTACCCTTGGTGCAAAGTGTTATTTGCTGTCCGACACACCGGATGGAGTTAATATAAACGACAATTGCGGAAGTACACATCCTGAAGAACTAATGTGTTTTGTCAAGGATGCAGGTCTTGACTTGGGTCTTGCCTTTGATGGAGATGCCGACAGAATGTTGGCTGTTGACGAAAACGGTGAACTGGTTGACGGAGACAAGGTCATTGCTATTTGTTCCAAACGAATGAAGGACGAAGGCAGATTAAAAAAGAATACTGCCGTTGTTACCGTCATGAGTAACATGGGATTTTTCAGTTTCTGTCGTGAGCATGGTATAGAATGTGCAAAAACAGCTGTTGGTGACAGATATGTGCTGGAGCGTATGCTCAAGGATGGATACAATATCGGTGGCGAGCAATCAGGTCATGTTATTTTCCTTGATTATGCTACCACCGGAGATGGAGAATTGTCCGGCGTTCAGCTTTTGGAAACAGTGGTTAAGTCCGGCAAAAAACTGTCACAGTTGGCAGGAATAATGACAGTTTATCCACAGGTGCTTATTAATGTGGAGGTATCTGCTGAAGGTAAGCAAAAATACAATAATGACGAATATATTATTGCTGCAATCCAAAAGGCAGAGATGGAACTTATGGGTGATGGCAGAGTACTGGTTAGAGTAAGTGGTACGGAGCCACTTGTTCGCGTTATGCTGGAGGGTAAGGACATCGACCATATTACCCGTCTTGGAGAAGAAATTGCGTCAGTAGTTAAGGAAAGACTATCATAATGAGATATACAAAAGATTGGGAAGATTACGAGCTTATTGATTGCTCCGGCGGTGAAAAACTGGAGAGATGGACAAGACAAATATTGATTAGACCCGACCCGCAGGTTATATGGAAAAGTGAGCGTGAGCATAGGCTGTGGTACCAGCCGTCTGCAATATATAAACGCTCCAGAACCGGTGGCGGCTCTTGGCAGGTATATAAGCGTATGCCGGGCGCTTGGCAGGTTAGATATAAGGACTTAACCTTTAACATAAAAACAATGGGATTTAAGCATACCGGATTATTCCCGGAGCAGGCTGTTAATTGGGATTATGTCAGACAACTGATTCGTGACAGCGGCAGGGATGACATAAAGGTGCTGAATCTATTTGCATACACCGGTGCTGCCACGGTTGCCTGCCTAAAGGAGGGCGCAAGTGTGGTACATGTTGATGCCTCAAAGGGTATGACAAATTGGGCAAAGGAGAATGCAGAGGCGTCCGGAGTTGCAGATGCTGACGTTAGGTGGATTGTTGATGATTGCCTCAAGTTTGTTAAGCGAGAGATTAGGCGGGACAACAAGTACGACATCATTATTATGGACCCACCATCATACGGCAGAGGCCCAAAGGGTGAGATATGGCATCTGGAGGATAGCCTGTACGATTTTGTGCAGGAGGTAGAAAAGGTAATTAGCGACAATCCAATAGCTATTTTTCTTAATTCCTACACAACAGGTCTATCAGCCTCGGTTATGAAGTATATTCTCGATGATATTATGGTCAAAAAACATGGTGGCTCCACAACAGCAGATGAGATTGGAGTGCCGGTTACGGTATCCAACGGTGTGCTGCCATGCGGTGCAACTGCAATTTGGCTGGCAGGAGATAAAAAATAAATGTCACTTATCGAATTTAACGGAGTGTCCTTTGATTACTTAGTTGATGATGACCAGGGTAACGAGGTGACATTTCCGGTTCTTAACAACTTTTCGTTAAAAATTGAAGAAGGCTCATTTGTAGCAATACTTGGACATAACGGCTCAGGCAAGTCCACTGTTGCAAAGCTGACAAACGGAATACTGTTTCCCACTTCCGGAAAAGTAATTGTTGACGGACAAGAGTCGGTTAATGACGATACTGTTTTTGATATTCGTCGCAAGGTTGGTATGGTATTCCAAAATCCGGATAATCAGATAGTGTCCACCATTGTGGAGGACGACGTTGCATTTGGTGTTGAAAATCTTGGAATACCTCCACAGGAATGTAGGCGCAGAGTTGATGAGGCACTCAAGAGAGTGGGTATGTATGAACTTAGACGCAAGTCACCGTCAATGCTCTCCGGCGGTCAAAAGCAGAGAGTTGCTGTAGCCGGAATTATTGCTATGAAGCCAAAGTGCATTGTATTGGACGAGCCTACAGCAATGCTTGATCCCAGTGGTCGCAAAGAGGTTATGGATACCGTTCTTGACCTCAACCGTAATGAGGGCATTACTATTGTGCTGATTACACACTTTATGGACGAGGCTGTACTTGCAGACAGAGTTGTTGTTATTGATGACGGCAGGATTATGCAGGACGGCACCCCCGGTAAAGTGTTTAGTAATATTGATATGATGAAGTCACTAAAGCTGGATGTACCTCAGTCCACAGAATTGGTAGCTATGTTGGGTATCGACAGTGACGAAACTGTACTGAATTCACAACAGTGCGCTCAGTTATTGTATAATAAATTGAAGTAGTAGGTTATTTATGGCAATTCTATCGTGTGAAAATTTAACATTTTTTTATGGGCAGGGTACTCCCTTCGAGACCACAGCTCTCGATGATGTTTCTTTTGAGTGCGAAAAAGGTGAGATTATCGGCGTTATAGGTCATACAGGCTCGGGTAAGTCCACATTAATTCAGCACCTCAATGGCCTTATCAAGCCTAACAGCGGCATTGTTATGCTGGATGGCAAAGATATATGGAGCAAGGAGAACGCAAAGAATATTCGTTATGTTCGATTTGCTGTGGGTCTATGCTTTCAGTATCCTGAGTACCAAATTTTTGAGGAAAGTGTATATAAGGAGATAGCGTTTGGTCCAAAGCAAATGGGTCTATCACCTGAAGAAATTGATAGTAGAGTATTGGAGAGCATTGACTATGTAGGGCTTGACAGAGATTTGCTTACCAAGTCGCCCTTTGATATGTCAGGAGGACAAAAGAGGCGTATTGCCATTGCCTCCATAATTGCCATGAAGCCTGAGGTTCTGGTGTTGGACGAGCCTTGTGCCGGACTTGACCCAAGGGGCAGACAGATGATTCTCCGTATGCTAAAGGATTATCAGTCCCGTGAGGGAAACACAGTTTTGCTTGTTTCTCATTCTATGGAGGATGTTGCCACTATTGCCGACAGGGTTTTGGTAATGAATAAAGGTAAGGTTGCTATGTACGGCACAGTGCACCAGGTATATTCCCGTGGCAATAAACTAAAGGAGATGGGACTCAATGTACCGGAGATAACCGATGTGTTCCTTAAGCTCCATGATATGGGAATTGATTGTCGCACTGATATATTCACATTAGAGCAGGGCAAAGCAGAGTTTCAACGCCTTCTCGCTGCAAGGGAGGTGGGGCATAATGACTGATATTACTATGGGACAGTATTATCCTGCTGAATCTTTTTTGCACAGACTTGACCCCAGAATGAAGATTGCTTTATCAATATTCTGTATGGTAACTATTTTTCTTTGCAATAGTTTTCCTGCGCTGGGACTTATGGCGGTGTTTACTTTGCTTGTTTGCGCAATGTCCCGTGTGCCTGCAAAAACAATAATTAAGGGTATTAAGCCCATAATATTCATCGTGATTTTTACAGCTTTACTGAACTTGTTTTATGGATCCGGTGAGCCTATTTTTAGGTGGTGGATATTCAAAATTACAGAAAACGGTATTAATACAGCCATTGTGGTATCAGTTAGGATTATATGTCTTGTTTTGTTTGGTACTATGCTGACATATACTACCACCCCCACGGCACTGACTGACGCTATAGAGGCTCTGCTAAAGCCACTTAAGTTACTGCATGTTGATGTACATTCTTTTGCTATGATTATGACTATCGCTTTGCGATTTATACCAACTCTGCTGGAGGAGGTAGATAAGATTATGTCTGCCCAAAAGAGTAGGGGTGCGGATATGGAAAACGGTAGTATAATAAAGCGCATCAAAGCTGTTATACCGGTTATTATTCCGCTTTTTGTTTCGTCCTTTAGGCGAGCTAACGAGCTTGCCTACGCGATGGAGTGCAGGTGCTATCGTGGCGGCGACGGCAGAACAAAAATGAATGTTATGACCCTTAAGGGCAGGGACTACGGCACTTTGGCTGTGGTATTGCTTTATATAGCAACGATTATTGCCTTTAGATTTGTATTTAAGAGTGTAATGTAGAGTATGAGACGATTGCTGATTACAATCAAATATGATGGCACAGCCTATCACGGCTACCAGGTGCAGAATAATGCTGTTACTGTTCAACAGACATTCCAGGACGCAGTAGAAAAAGTTTTTGGCGAAAGACTTGATGTTAAGGGCTGCAGCAGAACCGATAGCGGCGTTCACGCCAATATGTACTGCCTCACAATGGATACCAATATGAATATCGGTTGCGAAAATGTAATTATGGCTCTCAACACATTCCTGCCGGATGATATTGCTGCTATTGATTGTAGTGAGGTATCAATGGAATTTCATCCCAGGTATGACTGTAAGTCTAAGGAATATGTGTACAAACTATATAACGGCCACCGTCCGGACCCCTTTGTTAGGAACTATGCCTACCATTATAGGCGCAGTATAGACGCTGATTACCTCAACCGGCAGGCTCAGGCTTTTTTGGGCAAGCATGACTACAGTGGATTTTGTTCTATCAAAAGTGATGTTGAGGATACTGTTCGCAATGTTAAATCATTTTCTGTTAAGCGAGACGGAGATATGATTTACTTTACAGTTGAGGCTGACGGCTTTCTGTATAATATGGTGCGTATCATGGTTGGCACTTTGTTGTTTGTGTCCGAGGGTAAGATAAAAGAAAATGAGCTTGCCGATGTGATTGCGTCCTGTGACAGAAAACGAGCCGGCAAAACAGCCCCGCCACAGGGCCTGTACCTTAATCGTGTAATATATTAGGAGTAAAAAATGGCATCCAACGAGAGACAAAATGCTCGTAGAGAACGAGAGGAAAAAAAGAATAAGCGAAATAGAACAGTGATTTGGATTATCCTTATTATCATTGTTGCGGCTTTGGCTGTTATGAAGGTTTGGGAAATTGATTTTGATAACCTAAAGAATAGATTTACTGATTCTAACGGTAATTTTACCATCTCTGCAACTGCGGATGTTGACTCCTATCCCTATAATTTGGATTCCTCCAAGGTGTTGGATATGAGTCTTAACAATGACAAGCTCAATGTTTTGACAGATTCTTCCTTGACGATAATTAACCCAACTGATGCAGAGAAGATATACGGTTTTGACCATGGATATGCAGAACCTATTATTTCTCGTGCCGGCAATTATTTTTGTATGATTGACCAAGGCGGAACCCGTATTAGACTTGACACCAATAATGACTCTAAGTATGAATCAAAGCTGGACAATATTGTACTGACTGCCGATGTTGCTAAAAACGGTAATGTGGTTTACGCAACCCAAAGTTCCGATGCAAAGTCACAGTTGATTGTGGTATCCGCTTCCCTGGAAAGATTACTAACCTATGACGAGAATGGTGGATATATTACTGATGTTGCAATTGATTCTACCGGCAAGAAGATAGCCTATGTTATGGTTAACTCAAAGAATGCAGAGCTTGTTTCTACCGTAGTTACATTCAATATTGGTGACAAAGGACCTAATACTGAATTTGAATTTACAGGTAGTAACATACTGGACCTGCATTATTCTTCTTCAAAATTATATGTTGTGGGAGACAATTGTCTGTCCGTTATCTCCAATCAGAGTAAGCGCAGAGATGTTTATAAGCAGTCAACCATTTGTGTCAATAAGTTCTGCTATACAAAGAATAACGAGCTTATTTTGGATTATTCAAAATACCGGGGCTCATCTGCAAATACTATTGTTTATGTTAACTGCTCTGGCAAGGTTAAGACTGAAATTCCCATAAAAAAACAGGTCGTTAATCTCTCTGTTAGCTCAAATAAGATAGTGGCCCTCTTTGATAATTCTGCTGATGTGTATTCCATTACTAATGGCGAAAAGAAACGCACATTCCAAGTTGACGAGGGAACAAAACAAGCAATCCTAATCGGCAATAACTTATATACCCATCATGGACAGGTTGTTGATGTTAAGGAGTAATACTTATGACACTTAATTATGTAGATATTGCATTGATTGCCTTAATATTGATAATGACCTTTGTCGGTTATTATAAAGGCGTATTAATGACTATAATTAATTTTATTAGATATGCTGTTGGGTTTACTGCCTGCTTCTTCTGTAGCAGCAATTTGGCAGAGCCAATATACAACACTTATGTAGCTCCCCGTATGCTGGCTACAATTAATGAAAAAATTGTTGTTGACACAAATTTGGACCGGGTGCTTACTAATTTAGACCAATTTATCAAGGGCTTACCTGCTTTTATTTCTGACAATATTGGGACTGATTCTTTGACAATTCCAAAGTCTGATGATGTAGCCCGGGTAATACTTGACGATGTATTTACACCTGTTCTATTACCACTGACAAAGGGCGTAATATTTGTTGTAGTATTTTTGTTGTTCTTTATTGCTACAGGTCTTATCATAAAGCTAATTAATTCCACATCCAAACATCATGAACAAAAACGAAAAGAAAAAGGCAAGGGCACCTCTCCGCTAAAGAAAACTGACAGAATACTTGGTGCGGTATTCGGTATTGTTAAGGCAGCCGTAGTAGTTCTTGCTATCACTTCTGTACTTGTTTATGCAGCTGATTTTGCAGGGAATAGTGGTAGCGAATTTGTTAATCAAGTAAATAACAGTGCTCTGATAGGAGCATTTGATGAAATAAATCCATTCAATGCGATTACGGAGGGTTTGATATGAGTAAGTTTAATGAAAATTTAAAGGATTTGTTCACTAATTGGAACACTATTCCTAATTGGCTGTGTTTTTTTAGAATTGCTTGCATACCTGTGTTTACTACACTGTTCATTAAGGGCATGTACATACCTGCATTTATCATTATGATTATTGCTGCTCTTAGCGATGTATTTGATGGTAAGATTGCTCGTAAGTATAATATGGTATCTAATCTTGGCAAGATTCTTGACCCAATCGCTGACAAACTATCACAGATGGCAATTGTAATTATTCTTATTGTCAAGTTTTGGGATGGTTATCTTAGGTATATACTGTTCCTATTTATTGTCAAGGAACTGCTTATGATTTGTGGTGGTGCGCTGCTTATGTCCAAGGGCTTACGCCCGGTTGCGGCAGAAGTGTGGGGCAAGGCAGCTACGGTAGTATTTTATACCTTTATGATTATCATTATTGCCCTTGGCGGTGAGGGATGCGCTTTAGAGAATATAGAGTTCTTCCGGCCACTTATTTTGAATAATACTGTTATTACCGTTATGGTGGTTATTGCTGCTGTGTTTGCATTTATTTCCTTGTTTGGCTATGCCCCCGGCTTTATTCGTCAAATAAAGGAGAATAAGCAGAATACCGATAAGTAATACTGTTATAGACAAAAGGAGTTATATTTTTATATGATGCAACAAATGTGTTCACGCTGCGGCGAAAGACCTGCAGTCGTGTTTGTACAAAAAATGGAGGGTGACGATGTTAAGCCGGAGGGACTTTGCATAAAGTGTGCAAAGGAGCTTAATATCGGACCTATACGCCAGATGATTGACAAGATGGGAATTAGTGACGAAGAACTGGAGCTTGCCAGTGAGCAAATGAGCCAGTTTATGGAAAATATGGATGATTTCGATTTCGGTAGTCTTGGCGATATGTTCAATCCTGACAATATGGATGGTGCACAGACCATGCCCTTTGCCAATCTGTTTGGCGGTGCAGGGGATACAGGCGAAACTGCTAATCCTAAGAACAAAAACGATAAGCGAAAAAAGAAGAACCATAAGAACCAAAAGGACGATAGCAGAAAGTTCCTTAATAGCTATTGCAATAACCTAACTGACAGGGCAAAGTCCGGTAAGCTGGACAAGATTATCGGTCGTGACAGCGAGATTTCCCGTACTATCCAAATCCTATGCCGTCGCACAAAAAATAATCCCTGCCTTATTGGTGAGCCCGGCGTAGGTAAGACAGCCATTGCTGAGGGACTTGCCATTCGTATAGCTAAAGGGGAGGTGCCTGCTCGTTTGGCCGACAAGGAGATTTATCTCCTGGACCTTACTGCCCTTGTTGCAGGTACTCAGTTCAGAGGCCAATTTGAGGGTCGTATCAAGGGTCTCGTTGATGAGGTTAAGCAGGAAGGCAATATTATTCTCTTTATTGATGAGGTGCACAACCTTGTTGGCACCGGCGATAGCGAGGGAACAATGAATGCTGCCAACATCCTAAAACCTGCATTATCCCGTGGCGAAATTCAGGTTATCGGCGCTACCACATTTAACGAATATCGCAAGTATATAGAAAAGGATGCTGCTCTTGAGCGTAGATTCCAGCCTGTTAAGATTGAGGAGCCATCCATTGATGATGCTTACAAGATGTTGTTGGGAATTAAGTCCTATTATGAGGATTACCATAGGGTACAGATTAACGATTCTTTGGTGTATAAGGCTGTAATTATGTCCGAGCGCTATGTTACCGACAGATATCTGCCCGACAAAGCTATAGACCTGCTGGATGAGGCTTGTACCAGCGCTAATCTGCGTAATCCTGCAATCAGCCGGTACCAAATTCTTTCTGCAAAACGAGATAATCTATCCACAAATATCGAAAAATTATCCTTACCCGATGAGGGAGAAGAGATTGACTACGAATTAATCAGCAAGTTGAAGTCCGAACTTATTAATGTGGAGAACAAACTGCCCGAATTGGAAGAAAAGGCAAAGGATAATTTTGTTACAGAAAAGGATATTGCCACCGTTATTTCTCTGTGGACAGGTATTCCTGCATCCAAGATAGAGCAGGGAGATATTAAAAAATTGGCTTCTCTTGAGGATGAACTTAAGGCTCATATTATTGGCCAGGATGATGCCATCAGTAAGGTTGCAAATGCCGTTAGGCGCGGCAGAGTCCAGATTAGCCCCAAGAAAAGACCTCAGTCGTTTATTTTTGTGGGCCCAACAGGTGTCGGTAAGACAGAACTTGTTAAGCAGCTTGCCAATGCCATGTTTGATTCACCGGATAACCTCATTAGACTTGATATGAGCGAATTTATGGAGAAGTTCAGTGTTTCTCGTATTATCGGCTCACCTCCGGGCTATGTAGGATATGATGATGCAGGCCAGCTGACAGAAAAAGTTAGGCGTAAGCCATACAGCGTAATTCTTTTTGACGAGATAGAAAAGGCGCATAAGGATGTTCTCAACATCTTGCTGCAGATTTTGGACGAGGGCCGAATTACAGATGCCCAGGGCAGGAATATCAATTTTGAGAATACCATCATTATAATGACATCCAATGCCGGATCTACCGACCAAAATACTATGGGCTTTGGAAAGACAGACGCTGACATTAACGCTGAGGTAACTATGAAGGCGCTTGAGCGCTTTCTCAGACCGGAGTTCCTAGGCAGAGTTGATGAGATTGTTATATTCAACAAATTCAGTTTTGATAATTTTGAGCGTATTGCCAGACTTATGTTGGATGAGTTGGTTCCCAGCCTTAAGGATAAGGGTATTGAACTCACTTATGACCAGTCGGTACCTGTGTTCTTAGCCAAGGAGGCTTATGGCTCAAAGAAGAATGCAAGAGGTCTTCGTGATGTGATTCGCCGTCAGGTTGAGGAGAAGTTAGCCAACGCAATAGTATTCAATCAAGACAAGGAAATTACCTCTATATCCCTGTCCGCAAAGGATGAAATAGATATTAAAATTAATTAAAAAAGCACTTGACATTTCAACGCACATTAGATATAATAATGTGCGTTGATACTTGCGGGTGTAGTTCAATGGTAGAATCTCAGCCTTCCAAGCTGATTGCGTGGGTTCGATTCCCATCACCCGCTCCAATTTTTTATATCATGTGCGCTGTTAGCTCAGCTGGATAGAGCAACTGCCTTCTAAGCAGTAGGCCGGAGGTTCGAGTCCCCCACAGCGCGCCATTTATGGTGGGATTGGCCTAGTTGGTTAGGGCGCCAGTTTGTGGCACTGGAGGTCATCAGTTCGAATCTGATATCCCACCCCATTTTTTTGATGGGGAGTAGCCAAGCGGTAAGGCAACGGACTTTGACTCCGTCATGCGTGGGTTCGAATCCCGCCTCCCCAGCCATAGTTTATTCTTTGTATTATGATATGATCCATTAGCTCAGCCGGCAGAGCACTTGACTTTTAATCAAGGTGTCCCGGGTTCGATTCCCGGATGGGTCACCATTACCCTCGAGAAATCGAGGGTTGTTTTTTTATAAGCGTTATAAATACAACTAACAAAAAAATGCAGCACTACGTTGAGCAGTGCTGCATTTTTTATTTTGTGACTGTTGATTTGTAGCCGGACCATGATGAGTAATACCTCTTGCCGTTTACAGTTTTGTATGTCCTAACTCGTACATAGTATCTCTTTTTTGCAGATAAATTTGATATAGTTTTGCTAATTGTGGAAGTGTTGGATATTGTGTACGTTTTTGGGTTAGTGAATTTGCTGCCGGTGGAGTACTGTACCTGGTATCCTGTGGTTTGGGTGCTGCGTTTGTACCATTTTACTGTGAGTTTTCTTTTTCCGGCAGTCAGTGAAGAAATACTTGTTGACTTAGGCTTAATTGTGTAACTAAGATACTTTGAGGGATTGCCGGCATACTTATTCTTGAAAGTTACTTTTATTTTGTATGAGCCGACATTTTTACATCCTGACGGATAAGTTACAGTGTAGTTTTCGCTGCTGATTTTTTTAGAGCTGTAGTCATACACTGATACTGTGGGCTTTCTTACTTTGCCGTTATACACATAGGTTGTGGTTGACAGGGAGGCCGACTTGACTCTGTCAATGTATATCTTGATGTCGTATTTCGGCAGGTATTCGCCGTTGATAAAATCCCTAGCCCTAAATACAACTTTGTTGTCAAACACCTCTGCCACATAGCCAAGTCCCGGTGCCTCGTATCCGTCCTGGTTAGTAATGCCAATTGACGGAAGGTTGACAGAATGGAAATTGCCTATCTTTTGGTAAGAGTACTTGCCGAATCCGGTGTGCAGATGACCTGTAATGAGTATAACATTTTTGTATTTATTGAGTATTGCCTTGATTTTGTCGGATTGCTCACCAACTGAACCGGCTTTTTTGGTAATGTTATTATTCCAAGTGTCCGGCAGTCCGTGAGTGTCCTTTAGCGGTTGGTGCATTGTAACAAATACCGGCTTGCCGTATTTTGTGGACGCCTTTAGTTGAGAATCCAACCAGTTCAATTGTGTTTGACTGATATATGATTCCTCAGGCTTTGACTCCTCGCTACCTAATACAATAAATTTGTAGCCGTTAAGAGTATAACTGTAATACATTTTGTCTATTTTTAGTTTACTGCCGATAGCAGCGTTAACCCCGTTGGTAAAATCAACAAATCCATCTTTTGCCTCTGAGTATTTGCTGCTGCGAATATCGTGATTACCCTCAGCGGCAATGATGTTCTTAACTCCCTTATCAACCAGGAATTCGTGCATCATTGAGTATTCTTCCGTAGTATGATTTTCTGTAATATCGCCGGCGATAAGCAGGGCGTCCAATGTTGACTTTGCTTTGCCCAAGTCGTTGGCAGAAGCCTCTGTGTTCTTTGCTCTGGCAGCAAGTGCCGATGTGATAGTTGATGAGGATGTCTGTGGGTCACCCCATGCAGCAAATGTCAGCTTTACGCTTGTGCTTGAGGTTTTTATCGGTGTGCTTTCTGCCATTGCGGTGACAGGCAATGTGGCGCAGCTAAGTGCCATAATAATGCTTAGCAATATTGAATTTATTTTTGTAATTCTCTTTTTCATTTTTTACCTCTGTAATCTTATTAGCAGTCTTTATGTGTTTATAGCCGATTAATATTTTGATTATTATACCATATTAGTTGATTGATGTAAATGAAAAATAAAAATCACCTCTAAAAGAAAAACCAATTCTTTCAGAGGTGACAAGTGTTATGGAATCAAAATCAGTGGAAAGCAAATTCGATTCACACATGAAGGTTATCCTGTTGTTTCAATTCCAATTACTTATTCTTTTCGTTGACTGCTATCCAAATCTCACACTGATAATTTGGGTTGGAAGTGTCTTCGGACGAATAGACTTCAAACTCAACATTTTCGGCATATTCGTATTGTGTGCTTTGCGGGAAGAACTCTGTTACAATTCTGTGATAGGTTTCTACAAAAGCGTCGGGCATTTTCCCTTTGCTTGTGAATACTGCATAGGTGTTAGCCGGAATCGTCACGATTTCAAAATCATCGTCAACCTTTCTGCCATCGTACTCAACACCGATACCATAAGGGAACTGCTTTGCATCGAGTTCTGACGAAAAACAGATTCCAAGCAAACCTTTCATTACCGGATTTTCCGGCATGCAGGCAATCAGTCTGCCCATTGTACCGTCTGCACCATACTCCTGCCACATTGCGGTAATGTCTTGCGTCGCATTAGCTGACTGCGGTTTTCCTACTCTTTTTCTTTTGCAAACAACCTGAAACGCATCTCTTTTTTCAATTCTGTAATCCATTTTACTGCCTCCTGTTAAGGTTAATTTTACAGAAAGGGGAGTGAAAGTTTTTACCTTGCCACCGTGCTTTGCTTCGCTGGGTGCAATGCCGTGAAAACGGGTAAAGGCTCGGGAGAAACTTTCCGGTGAATCATATCCGTATTTCATTGCTATGTCAATGATTTTTGCGTTTCCCTTTGACAGTTCTTCACCTGCAAGAGAAAGCCTACGCATACGGATATAATCTCCCAGCGAAAAACCGCATAGAATACCGAATACTCTTTGAAAGTGAAAAGAAGATGCGTATGCCTGCTTTGCTACCTCTTCAAAATCAATTTCTTCCAAGATATTCGTTTCCACATAATCAATCGCTCTTTGAATGCCTTGTATCCAATTCATTATCTCACTCCCTTGCTGTGATTACATTCTACCAAAACTTGTATGGCGTTTCTTGATTTTACGTGCTGCCGGATGTTATGATTCGTAAGTCTGTTTGCAACTGCTTTACTACTGTGCGATTTACAAATTCTGATTTGTTTTCATCCTATTATATCACTTTGTTTTTATTCTATCTACAATTAGTCGGATATACGAAACAATAAGTTTTCAAATTATAAAATAAGATGTTCGGCTTGGACAATGCTAAAAATACCCAATGAGACAGGATTGGATAAGAAAAAATATGTGTTTTACAAGAACTTTATTATTCGAAAATCTTAATAGAAATTTAATAGTTTGTTTGTTGAAATAGAACCAAATATATTTTACAATCGACTTAGAAAAAGACCAGCTATAAAAAGTCAATAGGAAAATAAAAAATATTTCATAGAGAAAAA
>JBJEPK010000009.1:0-62080 GCA_051881195.1 Eubacterium sp.
TACTTATTAACCATAAGCGCTACTTTGAATACAATAGCGTCGTCAAATTCTCTCAGGTCCAGACCGGTGAGCTTTTTAATCTTTTCAAGACGATAAACCAAAGTGTTGCGGTGTACAAACAGCTTACGGGAGGTCTCGGATACATTGAGGTTGTTCTCAAAGAATTTTTGGATAGTAAACAAGGTCTCCTGGTCAAGAGAATCAATAGAACCTTTTTTGAATACCTCGCGCAAGAACATCTCGCACAAAGTTGTAGGCAGCTGGTATATAAGACGAGCAATACCAAGATTCTCGTAGCTGATGATGGAACGCTCGGTATCGAATACCTTGCCCACCTCCAGGGCTACCTGTGCTTCCTTAAAGGATTTTGCCAACTCCTTAATTCCGGTTACGCAGGTGCCGATACCTACAACGCCGGTGCAATAAAACTCGGATGAAAGTGTGTCACAAATTGATTGTGCCAATTTTTCCAAATCCTTGGAGTCGACATTGGGTCTAACCTCTTTGATAAGAGCAATATCGCTCTCATTAATATTGATAACAAAATCCTTTGTCTTGTCCGGAAAGAAGTTTTGGATAATATCGAACACGGACACATCATTGGACTTAAGTGCACGAATAAGGAATACTACACGGGAAGCGTCGTTGTTAAAGCGAAGTTCCCTGGACTTAATGTAAATATCGCCCGGCAAAATATTGTCCAATATTACATTCTTAACAAAATTGGAACGGTCAAACTTTTCGTCATTATTCTTTTTGATTTGGTCAAGTGCGATTGCAATAATACCGGCAAAATTACGGCTAATCTCGTCCGTGCCGTCAACAAAAACCGCATACTCGGGATGAACAGCGTCGCCAAAAGCCTTGTATGTGCAGGAATCCACACAAATCAGCGCACCGTTAAATACGCCGCCGGCGATAACTCCCTTACGCATATCACCGATGAGACCCAACTCACTGCAAGCGATAACTGAGCCGCCCTCATCAACAACACCGATAATACGGTCGGTAGCCTCGCGCATTTGGTTGATAACTCCTTGGAATAATCTATTAGGCATTAGGAATCCTCCTATCTTAATTATTATGCACAAAAAAACATCAAATTGATTGTACATATTATACAATCAATTTGACCATTTTGCAACCATTTTGCCAAATTTTTTTAAAAAAATTGTGCTATTTGCATAAGACCCACAATATATGGTGTGCACAGTAATAACTACACCTACTATATTGAGTCAAATTTTTTGGTAATTTGACCAATCTCATCTTCAGTAAGGTATCTACATTCTCCCGGGCGGAGTGTATTATCCAATTCCAGACTGCCCATTGCAGTACGATGAAGCCGTAGCACTGTAGCGCCGTGCTTGGCAAACATACGCTTTACCTGATGATACAATCCCTGGCGGAGTACTACCCTGGCCACAGTGCCGTCGCTGTTAACAGCCTCCAACTGTGCCTCAAGCAATACCTCACCGTTGAGGGTCATACCACCCTCAAAATCCGCCACCATATCATCATCAATGGGCTTGTCCAATGTGGCGATATATGTCTTTGGTATATGATGAGCAGGGGACAAAATATTATGTGCAAACTCTCCGTCATCGGTTATCAAAACAAATCCGGTGGTATCCCTGTCCAACCTGCCTGCCGGGAACAGTCCTCGGCGTTGCATATTCTCCGGCACAAGGTCCACAACAGTTCTTTCGCCCTTGCCGTCAGATGCCGATATAACGCCCCCCGGCTTGTTCATCATAATATAGACATACCGAGCCACGGTAATCAATCTGCCATCCACAGAGATAGCGTCACTGTCACCGCATTTTATACTGCCGTCTCGCTGAATCACATCATTAACCGCAACTCGACCCGAACGCAGCACATCCTTTGCCTGGGTTCGGGTTATGTTCAGTTGGCGGGATAAAATTTTGTCCAGTCGTTCTGTCATCGTAGTGCTACCAAAAATCCGTCATCTGCCGAGGTATCACAAAGATCGGCGCCAATCAGCGTGCCGTCCAACACCATAAGGTCGGCAATAACATTGTCCTTGTTTTTATAGTTAGTAATAGTATATATGTACAGAGTTACCGTCTTGCCCTTGTAGTGGGTCAAGTCGAAGCCCTGCTGCTTTTGGATATCATTGTACTGGTTATATACGTCATTAAAGGTGGACGGTATGGTAATCTGCTTTGATGATTCCTTGCCATCGGTGTCATACCCCAATGATTCTATATAATCCTGTCGCTCCTTGGCAGTAGTGCAGGACACAGGGGCAGCGGCAGAGGTGGAAGCACTGTGATTGCCCACAAAGGTCAACACTACAACGATAGTTCCTGTTATAGCCAGAATGATACCAAAAATTGCCTTTGGCTTAGCCTTGATTGTAAAAACTTGCATAATATCACCTAAGCAATACTATGCAAGCCGAATACAAAATATTATCTGTCAACTACAGCCTGCAGCACTTTGTTGGCAATGGGGCCTGCGGTTGTGGCACCGAATCCGCCATTCTCCACAACAACAACAAAGGCGTATGGATACCGGTCATCGTCCATAAAGCCGGTGAACCAGGCAATGTCGTGGTCTGCGTCGCTGTCTATCTGGGCTGTACCACTCTTGGCGCAGAGGCTGAGTCCCTTATAATTTCCGTCGCCGTAATGGTGAGTAACATTGTATCGCATCATATCCTTGATTTGGGCCGCTGTGGTAGCACTCATAAGCTCCACCTTGTTTTGGGGCATAGTGATATTGAGTGCATTGCCCGCCTGGTTGGCAAAGGAATTAACAACATTAAATGACACAGCAGAGCCACCGTTGGCAATAGCAGATACAATACGCAGCATAGTAATAGGGGCAATACGGGTGTCTCCCTGACCAATACCTGTCCAGCCGATAAGGTCGTCGCCGGCCTTATTCAATCCGAACTGACCCTCAAAGGCACTAATCTCGCCACTGATAGTAATTTTTGAGCCGATACCCAATTCCTTGGCTGTGGCGTTAAGCTTCTTTTCGCCAAGTTCAATAGCAATCTGTGCAAACACAGAGTTGCAACTCTTTGCCAGAGCATCATAAAAACTGATATGACCCCCGTGGTTGCTGTTGCATTTTATCTCCACTCCGCTTTCCGGCTGGTAGGCGCCATAGCAATCCCAGTGACGGTCGTAGATGTCGTCTATATTCTCGATGGCACAAATAGCGGTAACAATCTTGAATGTTGAGCCCGGTGGATAGTGGGCGGACAAAAGTCTGTTGATATATACGCCCTCATACTGTGAGCTTGTATCCAGATTATCGGGTACATCATTTACGTCATAGCTGGGTGAAGACACCGAGCATATTATATCCCCCGTCTTGTAGTTAACCACACCGACGGTACCCTTGCGGCCGTCCAATGCGTTGTAAGCCAATTTGCATATATCGCTGTCGATAGTCAACTTCATATCGTTGCCACGGCCGTAGCGCTTGATATTATACACGCCGAACATAAGATTGTATCCGGTCAGTCGGGTATCAAATGTGGCTTGTACACCGGTAGAAATAAAGTTTCTTGGGTCACCCACAATATGCAGTGTGGACTTGCGTACACCTACATCCTGAGAATACTGACGCTTGCCGTCAACAGTTTCTGCCAGTACCTCGCCGTCGGCATCATAAATTGTACCGGCGCCTATCAACTGGCCGTCTGAATACATGTGGCGATTGTATCTCTTCATAACCCAATCGTCGCCATTGTTAACCAGTGATACAGTCATAAATACAAGACCTACCACAAACCCAACAGCCAAAATCCAGAGGAATACTCCTCGTTTAGTAATCATCTTCATTTCTTCTTCACACCTCCCAGATAGTTGTAGGTGCGTATGTCGGATGCCTTGATAAATGCCAGAATTGCCCAGCAGCACATCATGGACGAGCCACCCTGACTTACAAAGGGAATGGTAACGCCGGTCAATGGCAAAATATCAGTTACGCCAAAGATGTTGAGTCCGGTCTGGAACAGCAGCATACCCGCACCTGCCACTGCTGCAATGGAGTAAAAAGTGGAGCGTGCAGCAATGGAATTGACCAAAGCCGACACAGCAATACACACAAAGCTGAGCACCATAGCAACGGCAAACAAAAATCCCCACTCCTCACATATTACACCAAAGATGGCGTCCGATGTGGATGCGTACACATAACGGACATTGCCGTTTCCTATACCTAAGCCTAACAAACCACCGCTTGCCATACCTACCAGCACACGTGTTTGCTGCCAACCGCCTTCGTCTGCATACTCCCATACATGACGGTAGGAGGCAAATCTGTTTTTTACATACGACTTGTACTTGAGCACAATGCCTCCACCCATAATGGCCGAGCCTATTGCCAGGGCAATGGTCTTTATGTCCCCTGAGTTCATAAATGCAAGAATCAGGAATGTCATAAAGAATATCAATGCTGTACCCAAATCCTTAATCAAAATCAGCGAGCCCACACATGCCAAAGAAAATCCGATAAATGCGATAATATTCTTTGATGTCTGTATTCTTTCCAGTGTGGCAGAGCCTACAAATATAAACGCCACCTTTACAAACTCCGACGGCTGAAATGTAACGCCTCCTATAGTAATCCAGTTGCGTGCGCCGTTGGTGGTCTTTGCTATAACCAAATTTACTATCAACAAAAGAATAGCGCCCACAGCCACCACTATACGCAGCTTCATACACAGGTCAACATTACCCAACAAAAACACCATAATGATAAATATGATAATACCTGCCAGCACCATAAAATACTGCTTGAATGCAGCGTCGGCGTCTATACTGCCAATAGTAACCAATCCCACACCGCTAAGGAAGAAGGCAATGAGCTCCAGCTCAAAATTACGACGGTGCATAGCAGTATAAAACACCACCAGATACACCCACTCGGTAACCACCAGGCACAGTAATGCCAGTATTACCTTGGGCTGAAACTCCTGACCGGAGGCAGCCCCGATAAATCCGGTGACCACCTGGAATATACTGAGTACCGTTAGCATCAAAAAGTTATTAACCGGTTTGATACGAGGTGCTCTCGCGCCGCTTTTTTTGTTAGACATAAGCACCCCTCCTTACTTTTCGTAGAAGATAAATACCTTGTCACCAAAGGTAATAATATCTTCGTCAAATATCAACTGTGGCTGAGTAATATATCGGCCGTTCAATTTTGTACCATTGTGAGAATCCAGGTCGGACAACGCCCATCCCCTGCTGGTCATGTGAATGCGAGCATGGTGGGAGGATACCATCTGGCTCATAATTTGAATATCGGCATCGTTACCACGACCGATGAGTACATCCTTTTTCTTAAGGTACACCGGTCGCTTGCCGGCAACATCAACCAACACGCCGTAGGCTACGGTATGATTTGCCTTGGCTACACTCTGGCGAATACGCTGCTTGCTTTGGGCAGTCAGTGCCTCCTCACAAACAAACTTAAGCGGTACATTGCCGATGGTGATAATATCGCCGTTCTCAATAGATTGCTTACCGTCAATCTCCTTGCCGTTAACGGACACTCCCACATCACCGGTGGAGGTATCTGTAACCAACCAGTCCTTACGCTTTTTTGCAATAACAGCGTGAAAACGGGATATATCGGGATAAGGCAATACTATGTCGTTTGCACGACTTTTGCCAATAGATGTCTCCCAATGATTAATCTCTATGATAGTGCCGTCGTTCTGGTCCACCAACTGTGCAAGACGATGGACCCGAGGCCTGTTTCTAAACAGAGACACTATGCAGGTAGCCAATATAAACACGGCTGCCGCCGGCGCGACAAATCGCATAATGTCTATAACAAAATTCATCATATAACAAAATCGCTCCCTAAATATACTAATTCTATACTAATAACAAAATTGCAAAATGTCAAGAGTCTTGAAATCAATACTGAACTAATATATAATAGTGTTAGCCAAAATTTCAATAAAGGAGCAAAACATATGAGTATCACAAAATCCCTATTCGGGCAACTAAAGGACGGAACCCGGGTTGACCTATACACCATAACAAACACCAACGGTGCATCTGTCGTACTGCAAACGCTGGGTGCCGGTATTCAGGCTCTGAATATGCCAAACAAGGATGGCGTTATGGGCGACGTAGTGCTGGGATTCGATAACCCACAGGATTACGAGAATCCTGACTATGGGTATCAGGGACTGGTAGTCGGCAGATGGGCAAACCGCATCCGTGACGCAAAATTCACCTTTAACGGCAAGGAGTACCACACGCCCAAAAACCAAGGTCAGTGGACTCTGCACGGCGGTGGCAGATTTAGTTTTACCTGCTGGGAGGTTGAATCAACCGGAGACGACTATATCACATTCTACCGCTTTTCGCCGGACGGTGAGGACGGATTCCCGGGCAACTTCAAAATGTGGGTAACATACACACTGTCCGATGACAATGAGCTGAGAATAGACTACAGAATTCTGTCCGATATGGATACTGTAGCCAACCCAACCAACCACGCCTACTTCAATCTGGGGGACGATGTGGAGGCCACTGTGGAGAACCATTATCTGTTCATTGATGCAGATAAGTTTACCGAGACTGACGACCACCAACTGCCCACCGGTGAACTGGGCGATGTAAAGGATACTATGCTGGACTTTACCGCCATGCACAAGATTGGCGACAACATTGACCGGCCGTTCCGTGCCGTCATTGAGGGTATCGGCTATGACAACAACTACTGCATCAATAATTATGACGGCAGTATGAAGACAATTGCCACCCTGTGGGATAAGGCAAGCGGCAGAAAAATGGATGTAATTACCGACCTGCCCGGTGTACAGTTGTATTGTGGCGGCTGGCTCAAAAAAGATTACATTGCCGGCAAGGGCAATAATGTGGTAAAATTCCGTCGCGGAGCAGCGCTGGAAACCCAGTTCTACCCGGATACCGTAAATATTCCTACATTCCCCTCCCGTTTTGTAAAGGCTAATGAGGAATTTAAAACCACAACCGTATTTAGGTTTACAGTAGAATAATGAAAAAGCATGACAAAAGCAAAAGCCCCAGCCGCAATATGCGTATCAGGACCAGAGTTTTCATAACCACTCTGCTGGCAGTGTTTTTGCCGGTGGCAATATCCGTTGCAGGTGGATTTATATTTGAGGAAAAAATAAAAAGCTATCTCTCATACAATTCAGTTAATACTCCGTCGGATGTTGTCAACATAATTTTCGGCAAAATAGGATTTATACTCATCGGTATAGTTACCATGTATATAATATCCATTATCGTATTTTCGTTCATTACCTCCCGTGCTATCACTAAACCCATCGAAGAGTTAGCTCACGGTGTAAACGAAATTGCCAATGGCAATACCAGTTACATTATCAACTATGACAGTAATAACGAGATTGGCACAACCGTAAAAGCATTCAACGAAATGACTGCCCAAATGCTGGCTAACGAAGAAGAGCGCCAGCGTATGGAGCAGAGCCGAAAGCAGTTAATCAACGGCATCGCCCACGACCTACGCACCCCACTGACCTCTATCAAGGGATATGTTGAGGGCCTACGGGACGGCATTGCCGACACACCGGAAAAGCAGCAAAGGTATCTGCGCACAATATACACATCCACTCTGGATATGGAAAAAATGCTGGACGACCTGCTGTCACTGTCCCGGCTGGAAACCGGCAATATAGACATCATAACCCAACCGGTGGATGTTGTGGCTATGATGCAGGACTATGTGGACGAGTTTACATTCGACCTGGAGAAGGAGGGATTTACCTGCCATCTCCATAAGCCGGAATCTGACAGCATAATTGTAGATTTGGACTGTGACAGATTCTATCGGGTGCTTGTCAACATTATCTCCAACTCCATCAAGTACGCAAAAAAGAATATTCCCGGTGAGATAAATATAGAAATCAAGGATTTCGAAAGCAATGTTATAATCTCCATTACCGACAACGGAATAGGCATTGAGCCAGAGAATCTTGAGCACATATTCGACACATTTTTCCGTGCCGATGTTGCCAGAACACGAGTGCGTAACGGCAGCGGAATAGGTCTGTCCGTATGCAAGCTGATAGTAGAAAAGCACGGTGGCAGAATTTGGGCCACCAGCATACCGGACGAGGGCACAACAATACATATATCACTAAACAAATCAACGGAGAAACAGGATGAAAAGGCGAATACTAATAGTAGAGGATGACGAAAACATTCTACAGCTGGAAAAAGACTATCTGGAAGCCAGCAACTTTTTGGTAGACACTGCCACAAATGGAATAGAGGGCCTAAACAAAGCCACCGACAACAAATACGACCTGCTGCTGCTTGACATAATGCTGCCGGGAGTTGACGGTCTGGTAATCTGTAGCGAGATACGCAAAACCAGCAATGTACCAATATTGCTGGCCAGTGCAAAAGGTGACGATATTGACAAAATTCGTGGCTTGGGTCTGGGTGCTGACGACTACATCGTAAAGCCCTTTAGTCCCAGCGAGCTGGTAGCCAGAGTCATCGCACACATAAAGAGATATGAACGGCTGACAGCAACCAAAGAGGAAATCACCGATATTATTACCATCGGCAATGTAAAAATTGACAAGAGGTCACGACAAGTAACCATTGACCAAAATGAAGTTGTACTCACCAACAAGGAGTTCGACCTAATCACAACTCTTGCCGAAAAGCCTAACAGAGTGTTCAGCAAGGAGGAACTGTTTGATTCCATCTGGAAATATGACTCCATGGGGTGCACCTCCACCGTCACTGTACATGTAAATCGAGTTCGCGACAAGCTACATGCAATCGACCCTGCCTGTCCGTTCATCAACACTATTTGGGGCAAGGGATACAGATTCAACAAATAGAAAAGTGAAATGGTCTATGAGAATATTCTCATAGACCATTTTTTTACCGGTCATCGGATTTGCAAGGACTACAGCCCTCATCGCAACGCTCTGATGGGAAAAACTCATCAACAGGGAAGTCGATTTTTTGGAATGTCTCGCAAGGATTCTGGGTAGTACAATTACATTCCCTCTCAGGAATACAATAGTCATAGGCCGGTATCATCATCTGCACATCCCGTTCCATCTGTACAATGGAGAAAAGACCAAGGGTAACCAATACCGTCTTGCAGCAATCCGGTGGCATCGGCGAATCGTGATTTTCCTTAAGTATTGATTGCGGAAAGCTGGTAACAGGCATAACCGCACAATCACAAGCGTCCAGGACATCACATTGCAACACAACAGGATCCACTGCCTGCACCTTTGCTACAGGATTGCTATAGCGTGGTGCTTCAGGGCAATCTAAGTCATCTGTACATACGCTGGATGTAAAGATTTTTACATTTCCCTCTGAACCATAGAGAATGCACTTTTTCTCAAAACAGGTATAGCCCACAGCAACCTGCGGATTGGAGCACGGTTCCGAATATGTGTCAAATCTCAACTTGAAATAGAACACAATATTTACACTATAGTACCCACGATTGAACGGCACCTCGTCAACATCCACGCTAACAGCAGTAATACAGCAATCACGGCACTTGACTGTAACGGCATTGTCAATCAGGCACTGACTCTTGCCAAAAAAAGTAACTCTTAGGTCCTCCAGACAATCCTTGCTGACGCAAGAATCATAGATTCGCTTAGTGTCAATACAGACAGCCTCGTGTATGCGTCTTTCACAATCGTTTGCAATTGGGTTTTCAGCCATAAAAAACTCCTCCTTAGAATATTGAAGCCAAAACGCATCTAACTTCTGTATATTCTATGAAGGAGTTTGTTTTTTGTGCCAAATTTATACTTTTTCCAACTTAGCAAAATTGGACATAAGCTTTTTTGTGCCGGCTTTGTCAAAGGCAACCTCCAAAAGAGTATCATTGCCCATAGGCTGAGCTGACAAAATAACGCCTGTTCCAAAGGACTTGTGTCTAACTGTGTCGCCTACATTATATGTTACTCCACTTGCAGTCTGCCGTTGGGCCACCTGACCGAAGCTGTGGGAAGCAGAGCTGCTTTGCTTGGCCTCGCCGATTGGAGTAGCTGTGGAATATTTGTATGGCTTTTTAGGACTGCCGAAGTGACTGTCTCCATCACTGTAACCACTATAACCGCCGTAAGCGGGAGTCTGCTGTGCAGAACGATTATCCACAACCCTGTCAGGTATTTCCTTTAGGAATCGGGAAGGCATATTGCGGCTTGTAGTACCGTAGAGCATACGCTGACGAGCATTGATGAGATAAAGATTTTGGCGCGCACGAGTAATGCCCACATAGGCCAGCCTGCGCTCCTCCTCCAAATCCTCCCGGCTATACATACTCTGATTACCCGGGAATATACCCTCCTCCATGCCGGGAATAAATACCACCGGGAATTCAAGTCCCTTGGCGGCATGAAGGGTCATCATCACCACGGAGTCGTCGTCCTGGTTGTAGGAGTCAATGTCGCTGACCAGCGCCACATCCTCCAGGAAGGTTTGCAGCGTGAACTCATCGTCCTCCTCCTGGTACTTTACAAACATGGACGAAAGCTCCTGGACATTATTTTTCCTGTCCTCTGCTTTGGTGGGGTCATCCTCCTCAAGATAGGCAAAATATTGGGTCTTGTCCAATATTTCCTGCAGCAGGTCATTGACAGTCATACCCTCCTCCAGCTGACGCTGAAACTCCTCTATCATATCACAAAAGGCTCTCAGCTTGCCGGCAGAACGGGAGGTCTTGGCAAACTCGTCGGCGTGTTGACAAACCTCAAAGGCTGTCATGTGATTGGCAGCTGCAATCTCCAAAATATAATTGAACATGGTATCACCGATACCACGCTTGGGGGTATTAATAATGCGCTGAAGTCTCACATTATCGGCAGTGTTGTTAATCACGGCAAAGTAGGACACAATATCCTTTATCTCCTTGCGGTCAAAAAAACGATTACCACCGATAATTTTGTAGGATATGCCCGACTTGGCCATCATAATCTCAATATTTCGGGACTGAGCGTTCATACGGTAAAGAACAGCATGGTCCTTATATGACATACCGTTCTTAACATTTTCGTTAATCTCGTCAATTATGAATTGAGCCTCGTCCATCTCGTTAAGACCGGTGTATAACACAACCTTGTCGCCGTCTGTACCGGCGTAGGAACGCAATTTTTTGTCTGCCAACCTGGTAGTATTGTTGGCGATAACAGAGTTGGCGGCGTCCAGGATATTCTGCATGGAGCGATAATTTTCTGCCAGCTCCAGTTGAATTACCTTTAAGCCCTCGTCCTCATATCTCTCTTTAAATCTGAGAATGTTCTCGATAGTAGCACCTCGAAAGCGATAAATACTCTGGTCGTCGTCGCCTACTACACAGATATTGTGGTAACCTCCGGAAACAAGATATGTCAGTATGTACTGAGCATAACTGGTATCCTGGTACTCATCTACGATAACATACTTGAACTGATTCCGGTACAAATCCAGCACATCTTCATTCTCTCTAAAAAGCTTGACGGTGTTGAATATCATATCATCAAAATCCATGGCGTCGGCACGGAGAAGCTCCTTTTGGTACTCCTCATAGCACTGTGCAATCCTGGCCTTGCGAAAATCCGCTGATGATGAAGCCTTATATTCCATATAGTCAATCAGGCTGTCTTTGGCTCGACTAATCTCGCTGAGAATAGCACGATGATTAAGAAACTTGTCATCAATTCCTAGATTTTTTTGTACCCTTTTCATAACACGCTTTTGGTCATCGGTGTCATAGATAGTAAAATGCCGGGTATATCCCAGCCTGTCACCAAAGCGACGAAGAATTCGAGCACAAATGGAATGAAATGTGGCTGCCCAAATATCATTTGCCTGCTCACCAACGGTGTTGATGAGGCGCTGCTTTAACTCACCGGCCGCCTTGTTGGTAAAGGTGATAGCCAAAACCTGCCACGGCAGTGCATATCCGTCTGCAATTATATGCTCTATCCTCTTAACAATAGTAGCCGTTTTGCCTGTGCCTGCACCGGCAACAACAAGCACCGGACCGTCAACTGTGTCAATAACCCGCTGCTGCTGAGCATTGGGCTTTACTGCATCCTTGTTCATAAAATCCCCTTATATCAGTCAAAAAACGGAACGGCAAACAAATGCCGTCCCTTAATAATCCAATAAACAAATCTGTATTATCCCAGCAGAGTAAGAAGAATACCTGCGGCAACCGCTGAGCCGATAACGCCGGATACATTGGGTCCCATAGCGTGCATAAGCAGGAAGTTGCTGGGGTTCTCCTGCTGTCCGACCTTCTGTGATACTCTGGCAGCCATAGGTACTGCGGATACGCCCGCAGAGCCGATAAGCGGGTTAACCTTGCCCTTGGTGATAATGTACAACAGCTTACCAAACAGGGTGCCGCCCGCCGTACCAACGGCAAATGCAATAAGACCGAGAGCAACTATCTTGATTGTCTCCAGATTTAGGAATGACTGAGCTGATGTAGTAGCACCAACAGACAGACCCAAAAGAATAGTGACAATATTCATAAGCTCGTTCTGTGCTGCCTTTGCGATACGCTCGGTCTGGCCGCTCTCCTTGAGTAGGTTACCCAGCATAAGCATACCAACAAGCACTGCTGCATCAGGAAGAAGAAGTGCTACAATAACTGTAACCATGATTGGGAACAAAATCTTTTCCAGCTTGGATACAGGTCTTAGTGTACCCATTACTACGCTACGTTCCTTTTTGGTGGTAAGAAGCTTCATAATAGGTGGCTGAATAACCGGTACAAGCGCCATATATGAGTAGGCGGCCACGGCTATAGTACCCAACATAGCAGGCGCCAACTTTGACGTTACAAAGATTGCTGTAGGGCCGTCAGCACCACCGATTATAGCGATTGAGCCTGCCTGCTGTGGGTCAAAGCCAAGCACGATAGCAATAACATAGGCTGCAAAAATACCAAGCTGTGCTGCCGCACCAAGTATAAATGAACTTGGGTTGGCAATTAGCGAACTAAAGTCGGTCATAGAACCGATACCTAAGAAGATAAGTGGTGGATAAATACCTGCCTTAACTCCAAAGTACAGGAAATCCATAAGTCCCGGCGTACATCCCTCAAATTCGCCCCTGCCCTTCAGCAAATCGAAAAATCCGGCCAAGTCGTGATACTGTACTGCCAGGTTTGCGCCGGGCAGGTTGGCAAGCAACATACCAAACGCAATGGGAATCATAAGAAGCGGCTCAAAGCCCTTCTTTATACCAAGATAAAGGAAGAAGAATGATACACACAGCATTACGAGGTTCTTCCATCCGCCGTCTGCTGTAAAGAAGTAAGCATAACCGCTGTTAGCCAGAATACTCTGGATAACCTGCCATACTCCCTGCAAAATTTCCATCCCGGTGTCCTCCTACTAAAACGGTCTTGTATTATCAATCACAGCTGATTGCGCCCAAGGGTTACGAGCTGAAATTGGATTTTTTCTGGTAATTGATTTGATGACAGTGGTTCCGCCATCCATAGAATATACTGCCGCACTAATAGCTGCAACAACCTCACCGCTAATGCCCTGTTCTACTACAGGAGCCGGTGCAGGCGCAACAGGGGCCTGTGCCTGGGCAACGGGTTGAGCCGTCAGCTGAGGGGGCTGATTCTTTTTTTCTGCCTTCTTTTTTGCTGCGTTCTGGGACTTGGACACTATTGCGCCAAAGGCATAGAACACCAAAATCAACAAAAGAAGTGTAAACAATACAATGCCAATTCCGGCAATTACAACAGTTAATGTAAAGCCTAATGATCTGTCTGGAACTGCGGATGTAACAAGCGTTAACATATCCATAAAACCAAATTCCTCCATTTTAATTATCGTAAGTATTATAAAACTTTGTTACCCATATTTCAACATAAATTTGCATTATTTTATCACTTTGGCATATTGCATAAAATATACTGATATTTAAAGTTTTTATTGATTTATTTTTAGCAATTGTATATAATATTATTACTGACAACAGGAGGTTTTTTATTATGAGCAAGGAAGCGTTGATTATAGCAATATTGATAGCTCTGTTGATTCTATGGATTACAGAAACTCTGGGCATGCAAAAGACCTCAAGGCTATTGGCCGGCGGCATTGACCTGGGCTTCGCTATGCTGAGATAGATACTATTGCAAATAAGCAAAAGGCTACATGATGTAGCCTTTCAAACTGTCGATGCGTGGTTTGAACCACGCCGAATATATAACCGATTACGGCTCCCTTGTGTAAAGGGAGCTGTTTTGCTTTAGCAAAACTGAGGGATTGTGTGCATAACGTCCATCGAGCCGACGTGTAGAAATTTTTTATTTGATTTTTCTACACGTTTACCTTTTTCGTACAGATATTTCTCCCGAGCGCAAAACAGTGCGACTACCGTCAGAATGTTCTACCTCCAGCCCACCGGAGGAATCAATGGCAACTGCCCTGGCAGGAATTACAGTGCCGTTCTTGATATAATTAATATCCTCGCCGATAATCATGGAATGGCTGCGATAATATTCTATTATATGGGATATATCTGTGGAATTGACTATATTCAGTTGATTTGCAATCTCTGCTGCCAATCGAGCACGACTGACATTGCAATTAATACAGCCGGCATTCTCTATACCGTCAGCAAATTCGGTAGTAGTAATATTTACGCCGATACCAATGATAATTGAGGTGACCGTCTGGGTCTCAAAGTCGGTAACAGCCTCGGTAAGGATACCGCACACCTTTTTTCCGTCAACATATACATCGTTGACCCACTTGATTTTTGGCTCAATATCAGTCAGCGACTCAATAGCCCTGCATACAGCCACAGCAGCAGCTGTGGTAGCACCCACAACATTTTGTAACGGTGCTGCAGGATGGGCAACGTATGTAAGATAAACACCCGTCTTTGCCGGGGAGTAAAAGGACTTGCCCTGTCGGCCTCTGCCGGCAGTTTGCTCTCCTGCCACCAGCAGAAGATTGCCATTATCACCGTCATTGATTAGCCTCTTTGCCTGAGTATTGGTGGAGTCGATAGTGGGATAATACATCACCTTTGTGTCATAATTAATATTTGACTGAACAGCACTGGCAGACAGCACGTCATTGTCGTTAACCAGGCGATAACCACGGTTAGTCACAGCGTCAATTGCTATTCCGTCCTGCTGAAGAGACTTGATGGCTTTCCATACAGCAGCACGGCTCTTGCCCAGCTTACGAGCCAGTACCTCACCACTTACATATCGGTCGGTATTCATTAAAACATGTATTACATCATCCTTGGTTGACATACCAATACCTCACAAAAAGGCGAAGTAAAAACCTCGCCATAGTTATTTTTGTATATAGAATATTGCCAATGTTTTTGGTCCGCAATGGGAGCTGATAGTACAGCCTGCATCGGCAGTTATAATCTGGTCAAAATAATTTTTGCCTGACACCAAGCCTTTTACAAAAGCCAAAGTGTCGCTGTCAATTCGGCCGCTGTTGGCTATCACAACTCTCTTTGGGTCGATAGTGCTAATATCTCTCAAACGGTCATTGATGTACTGCTTATATACATTATCAATTCTGCCCCTATACTTTTTTGCTACATCCATCCTTCCTGTAGATGGGTCAACAGCAATAGAGGGCTTGAGTCCCAGCATATTAGCGCCAAATCTAGCCACCGATGAGCATCTGCCGCCCTTGTGCAAATACTCAAGATTATCCAGTACAAATGTTGTAGAAACCTTGGGTACAATCTGTGTAACAGACTGTGCAATCTCCTGAGCAGACATGCCCTGCTCAGCCATATCACAAGCCTCAAGCACCAACAGACCCATAGCTGTACATAAGGATTTTGAGTCAACACAATACACATTATCCAGCTCTGCCGCAACCACGCAGGCATTCTGGTAGGATGATGATATTGCTGATGACAGGCCGATATGCACAACGCTATAGCCCTCTGCCACCAGTTCACCAAAGATCTTTGCATACCTGGCAGGTGGCACAGCAGAAGTTTTTGGTAATGAGCCGCCACCGGCAACATAGTCATATATATCGTGAGGCTTAATATCAACTCCGTCAAGATTCTCACTGTCTCCCAGCAGGACTGACAATGGAATGATGGTAATATTATGCTTTTGTACTAATCGGTCCGGCAGGTCACAGGTGGAATCTGCTGTGATTGCCACTTTAATATTTGTTGACATATATTCTCCTTACTGAGCAGGAAGATTCAATTTGAGGGTAGTAATCTCACCAATTGGATAAGCTTTGTCAAAGGTAATCTCAAGCACCTGACGATTGTTTTGGTCAACAAAAAGCTTACCGTCATAGCTAATCTCATTTTCGCCGGTATCACCGGGAGTACCCTCGTTTATTACTACAGAAAAATCGCGTCGCTTTACCATTTCTTCATCAAATACATAGCCGTTTTTTGCCACTAATCTGATTCGATTTTGGTTAATATCTATAGCCACGCAATTGCGAATTTCTGTATCATTTGCACCAAAATCTATTATCGAATACGAAGCTGCTCCGTTTACATTCATCTCGAAGTTAACCCAATCTATAACATTATCTCCGGCAGAATAGGCATCTTTAGCAAGATTTTCTCTAATTACAGACCAGTTGTTATAGGCAACATGGTGCTGAGGCGATACCTTGCTGTCATCAAAGCTCCTAAATATCATTGACCTTGGCGTAATCTTGAATCCGTCGCCCTTTGGCGTCAGCTCAAGATAAATATAGCCCGGCTTTTGGATTTGGTCCGTATCCTTGTAGCTTACATTAATATATACCTTACAGCATATCTTATTCTTATCATTAATATAAATTTCGCCCTTATCTATTGACCATTCATTTACCTTGTAGTATTCACCTGTCTTTTTGTTTTGCAGCGCTCTGAAATAACCGCCGTAGCCATTAAGATTCAATCCGGTATCCTTGTCGTATCTAATGGTTTCAAGATTGGAAATCATAGCAAACTGTATAATCTTGTCGCATTTTAATTGAGTCATCTCCTCAATCAGCAGCTCTTTTAGTACAAAAATCCATTTATTGTGAGAAATAAGACTTACCGAATACTTATAATCATCCTTGTCCCCGTATTTGCCGCTATTCTTGTCCAAATAGTACAGGTCGTGGTCAAAGGTGCCATCCTCCAGTTCACGGCTTACCACCTCAAAAACAAGTTCTTTTTCTTTATCCTTATCGAAATCATGATAGTACAAGATAGGTCTCTCTTTGGTTATCAGCTTGCTCCATCCGTCAAACTCAAAATCGCGCTTGCCGTCATTAAGAATGATCACATCGTTCTGCTTATAGAGCTTAAAGCCTTCTTCATATTCTGCCAAAAGGATTTTGTCATCCTTGACCTCGGTAACCGGCGGCTTGGTTACTGTAGTAAGAGTAACATCAGCATTTTGCTTGGTGGTTTCGCCTCTTGTATTAGCAAAATACACCCCAAACACCACTGCTACCGAAAGCACCAGTACCAGCAGAACTCTCAAAAAATACTTCATTACTTATTCTTCTCCAAAAATCGTTATGTATTAATTATGATATACATCATTATAGTCAAAGGCATTTCGCTGTCCGTTAACAATATGATAGCACTTGCCTGTAGCCAGCGAAAAAATCGGCCGGTCGTGACGCAGTGAATCGGAATACACATCCACTACATTAATCTCGTCCTTATCGTAAAGTCGGTATAATCGCTTAACCTTTTCTTCATCACGACAATTCTCGCCGATTATCGCACCGGTTTTCGGGTTATGGCGAGTACAAATCAGGTCGTCAAAATTCAGTCTCTGCGCAATGTCCTCCAGCAGAAAATCCGGACTGGCGCTGATGACAACACTATGTCGGGCCCTATCCTTAAACCAAGGATGAACCTGATTAATATGTCTGTCCCAAAAGCCTTTAACAGCCTTGTCCTTTGGTATCAAAGGCAAAAAGCTAAAGCACAACCTTTTGAATTGAGTAAAGCTAATCACCCTGCAAACCATCAACACACCTGCTACCAGCAAAACCGGTGCAATCACAATACACCATGGATAATGCAGCATGCAGTAGCCAACAAACAATGAGCCGCTATCAAAGGGAACTATGGTCTTATCAAAATCGTAAATATCTATATCCTTCATTATATCTTAGTTTGGTCAAACGAAATGTTGATGTCCTTGTTGCTATGGAATTGGGTCAATTTTACTCCTGCTGCCGTCAGCATCTTTTTGCTGGCAATGGTGGAGTCGGTATCGGCATACTTGTCGGATATGTAAATAACCTCCTTGATACCGCTCTGTATAATAGCCTTTGCACACTCGTTGCATGGGAACAGCGCCACAAAAATTCTGGCGCCGACCAGACTTTGGCCCCCTGCGTTGAGTATGGCGTTAAGCTCGGCGTGACAAACAAAGGGATATTTTGTATCATTGGTACAGTCGGCACTGCGCTCCCAAGGAAATTCATCATCGCTGCATCCTCTGGGAAATCCGTTGTAGCCTACGGACATAATCTTGTTGTCATCGCTGACAATACACGCGCCCACCTGGGTTGACGGGTCCTTGCTGCGCATGGAGGACAGCAGGGATACGCCCATAAAATACTCGTCCCAAGAAATATAATCTTCTCTCTTTGGCATAGTAATTCCAATAGCCTTTCCGGCTACAAATAGTTTATAAAAAATTCCTAACACCTCATTGTAGCCGGATAAGGCGCATAACGGGAATTCAGCAATCCGAAATTATGCCCCGGGCAAATTCCGGAGGCAATACAATCGGATTAGTATATTCACTAATCAATATATCACTTTAATGCTGATACAAATTCGTCCAGCTCCGGTGCCTCAACATCGTACACTCTGCCGGCATCCACCAGCCTTGCAATCTCCGGATTGATGGGGAGCTTGGCAAGTACCGGAACGCCCAGCTCCTTAGCAGTGTCGTCAATCTGTGACTCACCGAAAATATTCAGCTTCTTACCGCAATCCGGACACTGATAGTAACTCATATTCTCCACCAGTCCCAGCACCGGCACATTCATCATCTGTGCCATATTGTAGGCCTTGTTGACTATCATCTTGACCAAATCCTGGGGTGTGGATACAATCACAATACCATCCACCGGCAGGGACTGAAATACCGTCAGCGCCACATCGCCGGTTCCCGGTGGCATATCCACAAACAAATAATCCAGCTCGCCCCAATTAACATCGGTCCAGAACTGCTGAATAACGCCGCTGATAACCGGGCCTCGCCACACAACCGGCGAATTAACATCCTCCAAAAGGAGATTAATACTCATCATCTTGACGCCGTTGGGCGCCACAGTTGGCAAAAGCCCTGTCTCATTTTGCATAGCACGGGAGGTAATGCCAAATGATTTTGGCACCGACGGGCCGGTAATGTCCGCATCCAATATGCCCACCTTTAGGCCGGCCTGTTGGCACTTGGAGGCAAGCAAACAACTAACCAAGCTTTTGCCCACTCCTCCCTTACCGGATACAACGCCAATCACCTTTTTTATATTTGAATATTGGTTAGCCGGCCGGAGCAGGCTCTCCGGCTGTTTTCTTTCGCTGCAATTACTGCCACAGGTGGAGCAATCATGTGTACATTCGCTCATATATTCATCTCCAAGTATAAAACTACTGTATATTTTCCCTTGATTTTAGCACAATATTAGTGCAATATCAATAATTTCTTATTACCATTTTCACCTTGCCGAGAAGGGCTAATTCGTCCACAATTATGGGTTGGTAATCGTCATTTTCCGGCTGAAGTCTAAAGCCGCCGTTCTCCTTGTAAAATCGCTTAACCGTAGCTTCATTGTCTATCAAAGCAACAACTATATCTCCGTTATCGGCAACAGGAGTACGCTCCACAACAACTATATCGCCATCCAATATGGCTGCCTTAATCATAGAATCGCCCTTTACTCTAAGAGCAAAGTGATCCTTTGAGCCGGATTTGAGTGGTACGGAAATATAGTCCTCAATACTCTCAACAGCCAAAATAGGCTGTCCTGCCGTAACAGTGCCCACCAAAGGAACATGTGTTGTACCGCCGCTGTGGGATTGGATACGGATAGTCCTCTTTAGCATCGGGTCCCGCTGAATATATCCATACTCCTCCAGCTTGTCCAAAACATATTGTGCAGTAGAAGTAGAGCGATAGCCCGCTGCCTTTGCAATCTCGCGCACTGACGGCGCAACGCCTCGCTCCTCAATAGTTTGCTTAATATAATCGAACACAAGCTGCTGCTTGTCTGTTAGCTGATTCAATAACAGCCCTCCCTGTTAACATAATCTCCTATCTTAATATAGTATCATCATAACACAAGGTTGTCAAACATTTGTTTCTATTCTTTGAAAATACTATTAATTTTAAAAAAGTGTTGACATTTGAAAACTTTTATATTATAATTTTGCTTGCGTGTTGAAATGGCTTTATAGCTCAGTTGGCTAGAGCACGCGGTTCATACCCGCGGTGTCACTGGTTCGAATCCAGTTAAAGCCACCATTACGGCCCGGTGGTCAAGAGGTTAAGACACCGCCCTTTCACGGCGGTAACACGGGTTCAATTCCCGTCCGGGTCACCAAAACGGTGTCCTTGGATAGTGGGACACCGTTCTTTATTTTAGACTACCATTAGCAGAGAGAAGCACTCCGTAGGAGTGCCTTTTTTCGTTTTGGGCAACAATAAAGCAATAGGGGATGTCCCTATTGCTTTATTGTTATACCATTTGCTCCGGATGGAACACCTTATCAAATTCTTCCTGTGACAAAAAGCCTAATTCCACACACGCCTCTTTGAGAGAAATGTTGTCCTTGAACGCTTTTTTTGCCGTCTTGGCTGCATTTTCGTAGCCAATATACGGATTAAGTGCAGTTACCAGCATAAGAGAATTATGCAGATTGTCACTCATTTTTTTTGCATTTGCCTTTATTCCCACGGCACAATTATCGTTAAAGCTGATAATAGCCTCGCTGAGAAGTCGTACTGACTGAGTAAAATTGTAAATCATCACCGGCATAAATACGTTAAGCTCAAAATTGCCCTGTGATGCGGCAATGCCGATAGTAGCATCGTTGCCCATAACCTGGACTGCCACCATGGTTACTGCCTCGCACTGGGTAGGATTTACCTTGCCGGGCATAATGGATGAGCCGGGCTCATTCTCCGGAATGGTAATCTCCCCAAGGCCCAGTCTGGGTCCCGACGCCAACCAGCGAACATCATTTGCTATCTTCATCATATCGGCAGCCAGTGCCTTGAGTGCTCCGTGAGCAAACACAAGCTCGTCCTTTGATGTAAGGGCGTGGAACTTGTTGGGCGCGGTAACAAACTCCTTGCCGGTAATTTGGGACACAGCCTTTGCAACCTGGGTATCAAACCCCTCCGGGGCATTAAGTCCCGTGCCCACAGCCGTACCTCCCAATGCCAGTTCCTTGAGCTCAGGCAAAGCAATTTGTATCAATCGAATATCCTTTTCCAAGGAGGTGCGCCACCCACTGATCTCCTGGGAGAATGTGATGGGTGTGGCGTCCTGAAGATGTGTTCTGCCACTCTTGACAACACCCTGATTATCCTGCTCCAATTTTTTGAGTGTGTCCACCAGTTTTTGGACTGCAGGGATAACCTTATCCTCCAATCCCAGAACAGCGGCAATGGACATTGCTGTTGGGAATGTATCATTGGAGCTTTGGCTCATATTGATGTCGTCGTTAGGATGGAGGAGCTTTTTGCCGGCAATTTGGTTGCCGCGATTGGCAATAACCTCATTGGCATTCATATTGGACTGGGTACCCGAGCCGGTCTGCCACACCACCAAAGGAAAATGGTCATTTAGTTCGCCACTCATTATCTCGTCGCAGGCCTGTGATATTGCCTCCAGCTTTTCTTCCGTCATCTTCTCAGGCTTCAGTTTGTTATTGGCAATGGCAGCAGCCTTTTTTAGCAAGCCAAAGGCATGAGTAATCTCCCGAGGCATAACCTCGATACCCTCGCCAATCTTAAAATTCTCGTGGCTGCGCTGGGTCTGTGCCGCCCAATACACATTGGCAGGTACCTTTACTTCTCCCATGGAATCATGCTCGATACGATAGTCCATAATATCCTCCTAAAAACCGAAGTCCAAATAATCCTCTTTCAAAAATCTGTGATAGGTCATACCAATATCCTCCGTGTCAATACAGTACCAAAAGGCATCCGGCTGACCGTCCTCAAAATATATCAAATAATCAAAATCATCATTGTCAATATGCTCAACAACAACCTTGTCGCTATGCCTGTTGAACACTGCAATAATGTCGTCTATTGTACAGGTGTAATCGCGAATAACATTGATAAACTGTACCAAAAAGTCATCATCCCTCACCAACGAATGTACATAGTCCACTCCCTGAGTGGGAATATCAATTCTGTATCCGTTACTGCTGCTGCGATATGTAATTTCACCAAGAGTGTCCCTGTACTGTGCCGCAAACTCTGCCAGCAAATCCGGTACGGCCTCGGCATCACAGTCCCCAAGCAAATGCAGCAAGCTGCTGCGGGCATAGTTGATGCCAAAAGGCACCGACTCATATCCCAGCTTCAGCTGAGACTCCTTTGTTACGCTGACAATGTTGTCATATAGTCTACCAAAATTCATAACTATAACTGGTCTGCGATGGTATAGATAAGCTCCCTGGTCTTATCCCAGCCCAGGCATGGGTCGGTAATTGATTTGCCGTACACACCGTCCTCAACCTTTTGGCAGCCATCCTCTATGTAGGACTCAATCATAAAGCCCTTTACCATTCTGTTAATATCGTCGCTATGCCGCATTGAGTGCAGTACCTCGTTGGCAATACGCACCTGTTCAAGATAATTTTTGCCGGAATTTGAGTGATTTGTGTCCACAACAACAGCAGGATTTTGGAATCCGCCGTTGCAATACATATCGTGTAAAGTACGCAAATCCTCATAGTGATAATTGGCATGATTGATGCCGTGCTTATTAACGCTGCCGCGAAGGATGACATGAGCCAGTGGGTTGCCGTGACTCTCAACCTCCCAGCCACGATACAAAAAGGTGTGGTCACCCTGAGCCGCCTTGATGGCATTAAGCATAATAGAAAAGTCGCCGCTGGTAGGATTCTTCATTCCCACAGGAATAGTGAGCATACTGGATACAAGTCTGTGCTCCTGATTTTCAACGCTTCTGGCACCGATGGCTACATAGGATAGCAGGTCGGACAGATACCTGTGATTCTCGGGATACAGCATCTCGTCTGCGCAGGTAAGACCGGTTTGCTCAATAGCCTCCTTGTGGAGGTTACGCACCTCGATAATACCCTCCAGCATGTCCGGTTTTTTGTCCGGGTCGGGCTGGTGGAGCATTCCCTTATAGCCTGCTCCCGTAGTACGTGGCTTGCCGGTATAGATACGAGGTATGATTATAATTTTGTCCTCAACCTCTTTTTGTACATCTGCCAGACGGTGAATATAATCCAGCACCGAGTCAGGTCTATCTGCTGAACAAGGACCGATAACCAGCACAAACTTGTTGCTGTCGCCGGTAAAAACCTTTGTGATTTCCTCATCCCTGGCTTCCTTAACCTTGGTTGCCGACCGGGAGAGTGGATACTGCTCCTTAATCTCCTTTGGTACAGGCAGCTTGCGTTTGAACTGTGATTTGTTCATATTGTCCATGATATATAAACCTCGTATAAAATATTTTTTAGTATGATAGCACTATTTACTTTGCAAGTCAACAACCCACATCCAAAAGAATGTGGGTCAAATACTGCTGTTATGCCCTGTTAAGCACCACTACTCGGCTCTGCAAAGCGCCGCCAATAGTTACTCTGTGCCACTTGTTCATCAGGAACTGACCACTGTGTCGGTATGTGCTGTCATTGTACCGGCACACATAATCAACATTCGGGTCAAGCCCCTTCAACTTGAATTCCTTGTCCTGTTTGTTAAACAGAGATGTTGGCGCAGTGCTGATAAACAGAACGCTCTGTGACTTATCCTTGCTGACATACTGGGTGATGAATACACCGTCATCGTCATAGCTTGCCAATCTGTACAAGTCCCCAAACTGAATTGTGTCACGAATGGATTTATAGCGGGCAATATAATCCTTGTAGTCTTGCAAGGTTTTTTCGTCCTTCTTCAGCAAATGGGAGCCAATGGATAAAGAGCCCTGCATGGAGGTGTTAAACCTAAAATCATCACTGCATCTGCAGGAGCCACCGGCGTCCGTTACCCAAGCGCGCATACACTTGCGGGGATAGAGCATAGAATATCCACGCTGAATATACAGTCTGTCCACAGGGTCGGTATTGTCAGAGGTCCACACCATATCAAAGTGCTCCATAGCACCCAGCTCTGCCCTGCCGCCGCCGGATGAACAAGCCTCCAGCTGAAGGTACGGATACTTTTTGTGCAGACGGTCGGCAATGTCATATACTGCCATAGTATGACGGTACCACAGCTCCTTGCCGTTATCAAGATTGTCGGCACCAATCTCGGAAAAAGGACGATTCATATCCCACTTTATATAACGAATATTGTACTTGGACAGCATTGAGTCCATACAATCGAACACATATTCCCTCACATCATCACGAGTTAGATTGAGCACCAGCTGATGCCTAAGCTCGGACGGTGTGCGCGCGTCGTAGTGGTATGTCCACTCCGGGTGAGCACGGTACAGGTCGCTGTCCTGCTGTATCATCTCAGGCTCAAACCATAGGCCAAAATCCATACCCAATTTGTTAACGCCGTCAATCAACTCACCCAGACCGTTGGGAAATTTGTCGGCATTAACATACCAATCGCCCAGGCCGGCACGGTCATTATTACGCTTACCGAACCAACCGTCATCCATAACAAACAGCTCGCATCCAATATCGGCGGCTATCCTTGCCAGCGCCAGCTGGTCATGGGTGTTAACATCAAATTCGGTAGCCTCCCAAGAGTTATACAGTACGGGCAAAGGCTTTTTTGCATACCCCTTTGGCAAAATATTATCTACTGCAAAGTCGTTCATCATATTACTCATAGCAGTAAAGCCGGTAGTATATCCCATATACACCCTTGGTGTGGTAAATTTTTCGCCGGCGCCAAGGGAGTAGGAAAAATCAAAATCGGATATACCCAGCATACATCTGGTGGTATCACAAAAGTCACGGTTAACCTCAATTTTGAAATTACCGCCATAACCCAGGGCGGCAAAATACACATCGCCGCAATCCTCGGTAGCGTCACGATGCATAATCACAAATGGAGAATGAGTGTGCCCGGCAGTACCCTTTTTTGACTCATACACAATGGTGCCGTTTTTTAGCTCATTACTCTCAAGCAAAAATTCGGCACCCCACGAACCATTGGTATTGATAACCTTGTACGGTGCTTTGGATGGCAGATTAAGTTCCGCGCTGAACACCCTCTCCAAGGTGATGGTAGCAGTGCCGTTGTTGATGACGGTGGCTGTGCGGGTAATAATGTCGTGGTCGCTGCTGTATGCGTAGGACAGCACCAGGTCAACATTGTACTTGCTGTCGGTAAGAGTAACCTCCAGCAGACCCTCCTGCTGATTGACGGATTTGAATGTGAACACGCTGTCACGACATCCGTCGGCATAGATGCACTTGAGGGCAGCTGCTCTGTAGCGAGTACCACCGAATACGCTGTACTCCTCCTTTGTGTAATCCAGGGCGGAGTGGTTTGAATTACGCTCCCAGTGGTTAAAAACCGAATATTCCTCGGTGGGCAGCTTGGCGCCCCAATGGATATGCTGCAGCACGCCGTTATTGTTTACACCCATAACATAGTGAGTGTTGAGGGTGTTGATTACAAACACATTTTTTTGCATAAAAAATCTCCAATCGCTTGATAATTTTAATATAACAAAAGTATTTAAGATTGACAAGTATTTATTTAGTTGTTATACTAAAAAGGTAGAAATAGTCATATTTTGACGGAAAGGTGTACATTATGGAAAAGAATAGAGTTAATCTAAAGATTTGTGGTAACAGCTACACCATACTCACAGAGGACGACCCGGATTATGTAGAGGATTTGGGCGAGCTTATCGACAAGGAAATGAAGGCAATCGGCAACGAATCGCCGTCGTTATCCCAAACTCAATGTGCAGTGCTGGTTGCACTGGACCAGGCCGACGCAGCAAAAAAAGCGACTGCATCCTCAGACAACCTCAGAGCGCAAATCAAGGACTATCTTGAGGATAGTGCCAGAGCTCGTATGGAGGTTGACGTTGCAAGGAGAGAAATTGAGCGTCTCAATCGCGAAATCAGTAACCTACGCAGCAAGCTTGCCGGTCAACAATAAAACAACAAACAAATGGGGTGGCTATGGGTCGCCCCTATAATTTTATAACTGTAGGAATTAGTATGGAAATATTGGCACCTGCCGGCAATATGGCAGCTCTAATCGCTGCTGTGCGCTGTGGCGCAGACGCAGTATATCTGGGTATGACCCAGCTGAATGCTCGCCGAAATGCCGGCAACTTTGACACCCAAGAATTGAATAAAGCCGTGGCCTACTGCCACCAAAGAGATGTAAAGGTTTATCTCACAACCAACACCCTTGTATCCGATGCCGAAATGAGCATGGCACATTCCACCATTGCTGTTGCTATGGAGACCGGAGTGGACGGATTCATTGTGCAGGACATAGGTATGGCCAAGATGATAAGGCAATGCTTTCCACAGGCAAAGCTGCACGCATCCACCCAATGCAGTGCCACAACTCCCGACGGATTCAAAGCACTGGAAAAAATGGGATTTGTACGCGCCGTAATCCCCAGAGAAATGAGCGCAGACGAAATTGCAGAAATAAGAGCATGCACAAATATGGAGTTGGAGGCCTTTGTACACGGAGCGCTATGTATGTGTGTCAGCGGCCAATGCTATATGTCGGCTATGCTGGGTGGCAGGAGTGGCAATCGAGGACTATGCGCCCAGCCCTGCCGCCTGCAATTCAGCGCCGATGACCGGACCGGCTGTGACCTGTCATTAAAGGATTTGAGTCTAATCAAGCATATCGAAAAAATGGAAAAATTAGGTATATGCAGCCTAAAAATTGAGGGCAGAATGAAACGGCCGGAATATGTGGCTGCTGCCGTAACAGCCTGCAAGGAGGCAATCGACAAAAGCTACTCGCCTAATACTGAAAATATACTACGCAGTGTTTTCTCTCGCAGTGGATTCACTGACGGCTACTTTACCGGCAAGAGAGAAGATATGTTTGGCACTCGGCAGAAGGAGGATGTTGTGGCAGCCAACAGTGTTCTCAAGGAATTGAGCCATCTGTATGACAACGAAAACCCACTTATTCCTATATCTCTGTCTTTTTACTGCCACAGCAATCAGCCGTCCGAATTAACTGTCACCAAAGGCAAGCGAACAGTGACCGTCACAGGTCCGGTGCCACAGGCGGCTATCAATACACCCATGACAACAGAGAGCCTAACAGCCAGATTATCCAAATTAGGCGGCACCCAATTCTACGCCCACAGCGTCAATGTGGACATTGACGACGGACTGATATTGCCTGCCGGCATTATCAACGGTATGCGCCGTGACGCAGTAGAAAAGCTAAACCAAATTGAGCCAAAGCAGTTTGATACCAATGCCTTGCCGAATATAAACAAGGTGTCCCACAAAAAAACATACTACACTGCCAGATTTTTGTATCCCGACAGAATACCAAAGGAGCACCCCTTCAAACGAATTTTTATACCTATATGGAGCGAGGACAAGTATTTTGGAGATAACAAAATAGGTGTAGAGATTCCAAGAGGTCTCTTTGGCTGTGAGGAAAAGTTAAAAAAACAGCTCTCTCACCTAAGAGATATTGGCGTAACAATGGCGCTCTGTCCCAATGTTGGAGCATACAAAACAGCACAGGACATGGGATTTGCGGCCTATGGAGATTTTGGCATGAATGTATTTAACAGCTTCAGCGCACAGCAGGTGAACTCCCCAATACTGTCATACGAGCTTACGCTGGAGCAAGCCAACACAATCAACGCCAATGATACCGGAATTATAGTATATGGCGCACTGCCGCTTATGCTGACCCGAAACTGCCCTATCAAAAACAGAATAGGCTGTCAGCAATGTGATAAAAAAGGCAGTCTAACAGACAGGAAGGGCTTTCAGCTTCCTGTAAAATGCTCACCCTACCCATGCGTGGAGATACTGAATCCCATCCCACTGTATCTTGGGGACAGAATGACTGAGGTCAAAACGGATTTTGCCCACCTATACTTTACAGATGAGAGCAAGGAACGGGTGGAGCAAATCATAGATATGTTCAAAAACAGCAGTCAACCGGACACAAAATTCACACGAGGACTGTACTACAGAGGAGTAAAATAATGATAATACTGGCATCAAAAAGTCCACGCAGACAGGAGTTAATTGGGCTGATTACCACGGATTTTGTGGTCAAATCCGCCCAGGTTGACGAGACTCTGCCACAGGGAATATCCCCTGCGAAGGCTGTAGAATACCTATCGAGTATAAAAGCTCAGCCTTTTGCCAATGATACAGACATAGTAATAGGCGCAGATACCGTGGTGGCTATCGACAATACTATACTGGGAAAGCCCACGGACAAGAACGACGCCCACCGTATGCTGGCCATGTTGTCCGGCAAATGGCACAGTGTCCTGACGGGGGTCACCATAATTAAGGGGGACAAAAACATCACCTTCCACCAAGAGACTAAGGTAAAATTTTTGGACCTTACGGACAGCGAAATTGACAGCTATATTGCCACCGGAGAGCCTATGGACAAAGCAGGTGCATACGGCATCCAGGGTTACGGCTCGTTACTGGTTGACAGAATAGACGGCGACTACTTTAATGTAGTCGGTCTGCCTGTCAGCAGACTGAATCAAGAACTAAAGTTTATTTAGATATAAACCTTGAAAATTAATTTTTGTTATGTTATACTAATTTTATATAATGTAAAATTATGTAAATTTATAAAAGTTCGGCAAATACCCTATTATTGACCGAAAGGAGAGATTGGATTATGGCAGCAGATTTGCATTGTCACACAAAGCTGAGCGACGGCTCGGTAGGAATTGAAGATTTGATAGTAATAGCCCAAAAAAGCGGAATAGACACTATTGCCATAACCGATCATGACTGTGTTGCGGGAACTGTCAGAGGCCAAGTAATAGGCAAGAGGTACGGCGTTACCGTTATACCGGGTGTGGAGATTAGCTCCTTTGATGAAGAATGTGGCAAGAAGGTACACATTCTGTCATATCTTGCTGACGCACCGGACAGACTGGAGGGCATCTGCAAAAGGACATCTGTTTCTCGCAAAAGAGCCGGCCAGATAATGATGCTAAAGGTTGCTGCCAGATTTCCTATCACCAGCGAATTCATTATTTCTCACGCCAGCGGCTCCACCAATCTTTACACTCAGCATATTATACACGCTCTTATGGACGCAGGATATACTGACAAAATCTTTGGCGACCTATACAAGGCATTGTTCAGTCACAATAGCGAGACCAATGTACTGGCACCTACCAAATACCCATCCGTACAGGAGGCTATTGACGAAATTCATGGTGCCGGCGGTATAGCAATTCTTGCGCATCCGGGCAAATTTGGCAACATCGACGAGATTGACAAGTATATCGAGATGGGTATTGACGGCATCGAGGTATGGTCACCTCACAACACAGAGGAACAGACCGAAGCCCTGATAGCAAAGTGCAAAAAAGCCAAAATACTCACCACCGGAGGCTCCGACTTTCACGGTATCTATGGCGATCACACGGTTACCATAGGCAGCTACTGCACTCCACAGGACAGCCTGGAAAAGCTTATGGGCTATAAGGCAAAAAAGAAGCGTGCTCAACGCAAGGCAGAAAAGGAAGCAGCAGCTGCAGCAGAGGCTGCCAAGTAGTAGTATGGAACAGTTATGGAAAAATAATTTAAGAAACATTGAGCCCTATGTACCGGGAGAACAGAGCAAGGACCAAGATATAGTAAAAATTAATGCTAACGAAAATCCTTATCCTCCATCACCCAAAGCCGTACAGGCACTAAAGGAGTTCAACACCGACAATCTGCGCTTTTATCCACCGGCAACAGCCCAAGAGTTTAAGGAGGCTATTGCCGAGTTCTATGGAGTAAAGGCGCATAATGTATTTTTGGGCAACGGTAGTGACGATGTGCTGGCACTGGCATTTCAGTCATTTTTTAATTCCGATTTGCCCATTGTTTATCCCGACATCACATACAGCTTTTATCCGGTGTGGTGCAGGTTGTTCGGTATAGATTATATTACCCCACCGCTGGATGATAACTTTAGAATCAATCCGGAGGATTATCGCCCGGCAAACGGCGGCGTGGTAATCCCCAATCCCAACGCACCTACCTCCATTGGCGAGGGTCCCGAATTTGTAACCAAGATTATGGAATATAATCAGGACAGCGTGGTTATCATTGATGAGGCTTATGTTGATTTTGGCGGAATATCCAGCGTGCCCCTAACAAAAAAATATGACAATCTGCTGGTTACCGGCACATTCAGTAAGTCCCGGTCCCTTGCCGGTATGCGTATTGGCTTTGCCATCGGCTCAAAGGAGCTGATTGACGTGCTGGAGGCTGTAAAGAACAGCTACAATTCCTACACAATCGACAGCCTATCCATGGCAATGGGAATTGCCGCAATCAAGGATGTTGATTACTTCAACTCCACTGTAAGCAAAATCATTGCTACCCGTACCAAGGTTACAGATGAGCTGCGAAAGATGGGATTCACTGTGCCGGATAGCAGCACCAACTTCATAATGGCCACCCACAAAGACCATAGTATGAAGGATATGTTCCTGTACCTAAAGAGCAAAAAGGTATTCATTAGATACTTTGATTTGCCGCGAATCAACAACTACGTGCGCATCACCATCGGCACAGAAGAAGAAATGCAAACCTTTATCAACTGTGTCAAAGATTATATTAAGCAATAAAAACACCCCTTTAATACCGAGGTATTAAGGGGGTTATCTTTTTATTGTGGCGTATATGTATATATAGCATATTTTTGCGGCCAGTAGTGTATGAACAACGGACCTTTTTTATATGACACGCCGCGTTTTACCTGGGTCCATCCGGGCCTGTCTCTAAGGAGTCGATAAATAATATTGTTCCCAAAAAAGCAAAGGCGAATACTCCTGGTCAAATTACTCTCTAAATAATTTACAAATTTTTCTACCATCTCTGCCGTAAAGGGGTTGAATAAAAACAGATATGTGTACTGATTATAGTCAATCTCAAGTGCATTTTTGCATAAAATCTCCACATTGTCGTATCGCTGTGTCCAAGCCCTGCAAAAATCGGCAATGTCCTCTTTTAGCTCTACGCCGGTTAACTTGCAAGGATGTTTTTTCAGAAGCATATATGCCAATACTCTGCCCTTTCCGCATCCAATATCTATAAAGCTGTCCCCAGCCGTAAAGCTCTCGTCCGACAAGGCTCTGTCCAACGCCCAATATCTCATAGGCATACTGTCATTTGCGCCTGTTTTCTCAATATCATCGGATACAATTACTTGGGACAAATCACATTTGCACACCTTATAATCCTTAAGCATATCAAAAGCAGTAGCGATTCTTCCACATATCTGGCGTATCTTGTTTTGAAGAAAAGAATACTCTTGTTTGTTACTCATAATATCTCCTTTACTACTTTGTGCCAATCAGCATTGTAGAATGGGCTAAACCCAACAACTTAGCGTCCCCGGGCGACAAAAAAGTTCCGTCGGTAGTGTCCACTATATCAACCTTCTCATAGCCCATTGCTAAAAGTCGTGACTTAAGCTGTTCCAAATCGCCAAAATATTTTGGCTTCATAATATCATGTATGACAAAATTGCCGCCTTTTTTCAGCACTCGCAGGGATTCCATTATCAAATCCTGCTTGTTGTACTTGTTGCTTATATTATGAAAAAAGTAATTGCTGACAACGGCATCGAATGTGCCATCATCAAAATTAAGTGCAACGGCACTGCCCTGCTCAAATGCAACATTGCTAACGCCCTCGGCGGCGGCGTTCATTTTGCTCCGTCTGTGCCCCTTATCTGCGCCCTTTGGCCATGGGTCAATACCAACAATGGTTGCTTTTGGATTTTTTCTGCCAACATAAATAGTCAACTGTCCGCTGCCACAGCCTATGTCAAGGCAGGTTTGGCCCTCATCCAAAACAACTCTGTCTGCAACGCCATCCACAATATGCCTTGCTACCTGGCGTCTGCCCTTGTTGGAATCCAGTGCGTCATAGGCATTAACACATAATAATGTAAATACCAAGCATACCAAAAATCCAATCACCAGCACTACAGTAATAAGCTCCCGCAACACAGCGTTGGCAGAAAATATTACTCTGCAAGCAAATATGGCTGTCCACAGCATAATCGTGCCCAGCATAAGCGCATTTTTCAGCGGGTGGGAAACCCAATTTTCATATACCGGCTTCATACATTCACCTCAAAATTAATATATTTTTTTCAATAAAAACTCCTCAAATCGAGGGGTGTATAGCTCTTTGTATCCGGCTTTTGTGGGACAGGAATCAGTAGCCATATACAAAGCCCGCTGCCGGTCATCCAACACCATACCCTCGTCATGGTAAAAATCAATAACCTCTATATTCCACTTATCAGCCACCTTTAGTACGGCGTCAACAATCTTGGCATAATGAGCATTATCATTTGGCTGGCAGGTATAAAACACTACAGGGCATCCCCATGTATCCTGGGAATAGCTGATAATAAATTCCATGGCGCCTATAACACTTTTTGTATCATATTGGTCATTAAAATATCCATCAGTGATTTGGCCGATTCTACTATATCCCGTACCGTCGATATATGGCACCTCGCACAATATCATACGGGGATTTGCGTTCTCGGTTGGAATTGTCCTAATCATAGCCGGGATTGAATTGGCTCCACGCTCAACAAGTGATGCTCCGTCCTTGCCGTACACCACCGCATTTATGCCGTGACTCTGCCTCAAGTATTCCACAAAGGAGTCTCCGGACGCCTTGCTGCCGGTCACCAGATTTGAACCCACAAATACGATGCTCTGGTCAACCAGAGCACTGTCCGTCTTTTCTGTCTGGGAGGGATTGTACTGACTGCGATTACCCGACATAAATATACCTGTGCTGTACAGACACGATAGGGTAACCGACCCGGCAATCAAAGCAATCATAACAACAGCCAATATAAGCCTAATATTCTTTTTCATCTTATCACCTAATATCATACAACAAAACGGTAGCAAAACGCTACCGTTTTTATTGCTTTTTGTTAGCCGCCAAGTGCAGAATTTACTGCATCGGACTCGTTACCTGTTAATCCACCGCCCTGTTCCAAGAAATCAGCCGGGAAGAATAAGCTTGCGCCACCGGTTAATTCATCATTAGAGTTGTATGTGTACAGATATTCGTCTTCTACATTCTGTTCTGCATCCAGCCAATCCTTTTCGGAAATCAGATATACAGAGCCGGTCTCGGCAATCTGCAAATCCATGGTCTTCCAGTTAGAGAATCGGTGCATATTGAGATAATATGTATTGTCAGTGACCGTATCACCGATACAACTGCCCCAAATCTCCTGATAATATCCATCCAGGTCAATGTTGCCTGCAGGAGCATAGAACAACGCACAAATCCTGCCATACATAGCAAAGTAATTTATATTTCCTCCAAATGACGCTACTGCATTTGGCAACTGCTTGAGGTTGCCGGCAATATTGTCTGTGTTGGAGTAAACGTCATAAATATTTACATCGCCCTGGGATGCCACGATGTATGTCAGCTTCATATCAACAGTGGTAAAGATATTAACATCGTGGTTAGCATAAATAGTAACCGGACAAGTTACATTATGCTTTATCTTAGCCGTAGGGATTGCCGTGCCGCATCTGTCGCACTTGTATGTCTTACTGCCGTCATAATTACTGCAGTACATTGTGTATGCCTTGCCGTGCTTCTTTGTATTCTTGTTGGGACAGGTCAAGGTAGTGTATGTTTCACCCTGAGAGCCAAATCCTACCAATGGTGTCTGGCTGCTAAGGTCAACCTGCAGACTGGCAGCAGTACAGTTAAAGTCATGGCCGAAGTAAATCAACGAATCGTGTGACAGTAATGTCTGGTCGTAAGAGAAGCAGTCCCAAGTACCCAACAATGATGAGTTCTTGTTAAGTGTCAACTCACCAAGTGAGTAAACAGAGCCGTTCTTAAGTGACAGAGCGTCCTTAACATTATAGGCAAATTCCTTAATCTTGTCGATGATATTGCCCATAATTGAGCCGTCACTTTCGCTGACATAAGCCACATGCTTGTATGTGTTGTTATTGAATGCCTCAGGCAATACCCACATATCAGCATTGCTACGCAGTGTGATATAGTTGAGGGCAAATGTGTATTTGCCAACGCATACACGGGAGAATCCATACTCCTTGATATATCCGGTATAGGAGCACAATGCCTTGCCGATATAGAAATTGCCGCCATTGGCCTTATCGGTTACCTCATCGCCCAGTTCGTTCTTGGCAACTACGGACTCCTTCATACAGTTCTGGTAGTCGCTGCCGCAAACCGGACAGCCACTATCAGAGCCTGCCTGCTGGTTGGCACACTCGCTGGAGCAGGTACACTTTGACTCAACGGCACAATCACCGTAATTACTGCTACATACAGGACAATCAGCATTGGCAGAAGAACATCGCGTCTCGCAAATACAGGACACACCTATCTCTTCGTCGTCCTTACGCTTGATGTCGCCGCGGCTATCCTTATATGCCTCGTCAAACTTACCTAACTCAATATAACGCAAAGCCGTCATGTTGCCGCCAACAAATACCCGGCTTTCATCACGAATCTTTATGGTGTTGAGTGTAGCCTCAAGACTGCCGCAAACATATACCGTAGCCGCAGTCTTTGCCTCAAAGGAAGTGCCCGCCTTAACCTTCTTGCCGCAGAACAAAATACTGTTCTCACGCATGATGATGTAGTTGCCGGCGTTAATGTCGCCCCGTACCATAATGTTGGAATATTCCTCGGCGTCGATGAATCCGGTACCGCTAATCAACTTGATAACATCAGCACTACCGGGCACTCTCAGGTCACCGCCAACCATAATGTTGCCATCATGGGACAGCTGAATCTTATGCCTTACGTAGCAGTCGCCGCCAACCTTGAGGGTTGTACCGGCATAAACGCTCAAACGTCCGCGGGTTTTGAAATTGCCCTGAACATAGAAGTAGCCTGCATGCTCATAATTGTAATCGAAATTAGGGTCATCCCTGCTGTAATCGTTCTCTGTCATAAATGCTTCCTGAGCAGCCCAAGTGTCGTCACCCTTGTCAGAGAAGGTGATGGACTTACCAATCTCGATATTCTGTGAAGTGTTGGTAGTATAATTTAGGAAGTCGCCGTAGATATAAGCGTCACTCATATCACGGAATCTAAATGTTTCTTTTACATAAGCGCTACCACGGACAATAAGATGGTAGAACTGTGACTTGTTACCGTTCTCCTCAAAACCACTCATTGAGCTGTCTCCGATAACGGTAAACTTTACATCATCAACACTGGAGCCCTGGAGACGGAATGCAATCTCAACCAACGCAGCCTGAATGTTGGCCAAAATTCCCTTGTAGGTTGCGCCGTTTCCGTTGCCCTTGCCGTCGATAGCAAAGGTTGTGTTACGCTTAGGTACAGTGATACTGTTGGTAAAGAATGCGTTGCCGATATACATATTAGCATTACTGTATGCGATAAAGTAGTTCCATGTACTGCCCGGCATACCGATGTCACCGTTGCCTGCAACACCATTAGTACTGGTCATGAAGTCATGGCCCACATAGGTATATGACGCAGAGTCAATATCATCATCACCACTAATGGTATCGGGGCATCCAATACGAGCGCAGCGCTTTGCCTCACAGTCTCCACCGGTCATAAAGATGGAGTTCTGCATGGTAGCGAATCCACCGCCGGAATAGGTGTTGCCCTTGATAAATGTCTTTGCGCCCACATGGGTACAGATACCTATCATATTAATACCCATCTTGTTGGCAGTAGTACAGTTGTAAATATTCAGGTCGCCGTTGATGTACATACGGCCCCAGTTCTGCACAGCACCGCCGGCTAACATATCATCACTGCTATCCTTGGCTCTGCCGAGGGTGATGGAGCTGCCGCAATAGAATACTGCGTTTGAATTAGGCGTCAGAGAATTCTCCACAAATCCGTTGGCCAAGCCGATCATACCCTTGATATCCTCGGTAACCTCGGTTGTGGTCCAAATCAGCTGAATATTGTTTACGCCATAGGCGTCATCGGAATAACTGAGTGTGCCCTTTATGTAGAACTTACCACCGTTGAGAATTGCCTGACCGTACTGCAAATCGGTCTCCACCGAGAAGCCGGAATCCTTGCCGGTCCAAATTGTTGCGGCAGTGGATACTGAGCCGTAAAAATGGGTCTGTGAGTTATCTCCGGTACGAATGGAGAAATGCGGAGCGTATTTTGACTCCTTGCCGGAGTGACGGGTTGTACTGTTGTTGGAATTATTGTACTGACCTATCAGCGTACGATAGCTGAATTCGTACTGGTCGGGTACTATGGAGCCGTGTACAACAAAGCGGGATGCCTTGGTGTAGAAGTCACCGAAGGTTGCCATAGCGCCGCCGATACTCCACTCCTGTGTACCGCCAACATACATAATTACATTGGAATCATCATTGCTCAGGCCGTTGCGGATACAGTAGCCGTTACCGAGATAGCTGTCGCCCTTATCGGACCATGCGCCCTCGGAATAATCGTAATTCAGATTATTGCACACAACCAGCTCGCCCTGGTTGTAAATTGAGCAGCGTACATTAAGGTCGTTACAGCCCAATACTGCATTCTTGGCAATACGGGTTGCAAGGCCAACATTCTGTACCGTCAGCGTGCCGGAAAAATGAGTCTCTCCGCTATTGATACGGATAGCAACATATCTGTTCTTTACTACACCGTCATCAATAATTTCGCCGCCGGCAGGGCCGGTAATTTGCCCCAACCAGTTCTTATTAACAGCGTCGGTACACTGCTCCACAAATGAGTTATCAAAGTAATTGTTACCGTTCCAGTCAATTGCCTGGCCGCTCTCTATGATGCCTCTTGTGCCTGTGCCGACCTTGAGTGGGCCGATAAAGTTGGTACAGCCGGTATTAAAGGCAAATGAAAATGTATTAATATCAACATTTCCCATCAGGTACATATAGCCTGATTGGTTATCAAACCTGTAAGCGCCCAGGTCGGTAGCGCCGTCAATACATACCATACCACCGTTGACAAGTGCAATATTACTTGTGTTGCCAAAGGTTATATTAGACTGAGTTACGAATGCGCCGCCGTCGATGGTGGACGGTAGATTCAGTCTCATATCTCCTTCTGCACCGGGATAATACATCCTGCCCTTAAGGGAATCGGCACTATTTACGGTAATGGTGCTTATCTTTGGACTGTTAGGTCCGCAATAAATCAAACCGGTGCTATCAATCTTGAATGTCTTTGTCAAATTGGTGGACAACTCCACTTTATTCATACCGTAGAACTGTGAGTTGTCGTACACCTCAACGCTGGAGCAATTAGTATCATTAAAGACTACTACCTTGTGTCCGCTATGAAGCTCTATTCTGTACAGTCCCGTTGAGCCTGCGTCAAAGTCACCGCACACCTTGGTAAATGACTGGGAGTTACCGCCAAGGCCTGCTACCGTGCCAATGCTCAGGTTACCGTAAACGAATACCTGACCGTTGTTGTCGAACTGACCAACCAGGGATACCTTGCGCTTTTCCTGTATATTCTCCCAGCCTGAGCCGGTACCAAGATATACCCTTGCGTTAGTCTGGTCGTTTTGGAAATATGCAATGTTAACACTAAAGCAGGTCTTATGGCCTCTACCATAGATACTGATGACAGAGCCATCGCCTGAGCCGGTGATGTACACGCCCTTGGTTACACCGCCGGAGGTAAGGTAACCGGATACATATACCTGACTGGTGCCGGTAAACTCAAAGGTACGCTTGCCGGTTGTCTTATCGCTAAGACCCGCATAAATAGTAGCGTTACATCCACTCATATCACCACGGACATATAGCTTGCCGCCGTTGTTCAAAATACGATGCTCGGCAGAAAGATTACCGTTAACATACATCTCGCCCTCATTGATGAGAGAATGTCTGTCTGCATCAATGTAAGACAGCAAATTCAAATTACCGTCACAGATTACGATACCCGTGCTGTAATTATACAGCGACTTAATGTTCATATTATTACGCTTAAGGTAGATTGTACCTCTGTTTTCCACCTTAAAAGCAGATAGGTCATCCTCTACATAAGCTTTACTGCCCGCGTCGATACTCCAAGTGGAGGATACGGTAATACTGCCGAAATCCATCTTTGTGCCGGTTGCCTCAATCTCGCTGGCATCCAGCTCGTTATCAACCTTGATAGTACCGTCGTTGAACACAATCTTGCCGGTAACGGTGATGTTACCGGTGGTATCGTCCGTACCGCTACAGAATAGGATACCGGACGCATAACCGATAATGTCGCCGCCAACAACAATATTGCCGTTGACTACATACACCTCGCCGGAAATCTGGAGATTACCGATTGGGTCCCCCTCTCCGTCTGCACGGGCGCGGGTGGTCAAATCGCCGTTCTCAATATAGGTTACGCCGTTTTGATAAAATGTGGTAGTAGTTAGTGATTGGGCCACTATATAGCTGCCGGACTGACCGGTAATATTGCCGGGAACGCTAATTGCGCCGCTTGTCCTGATTTGGCCATGGTTGACAATGTAATCAGCCATTATTGATGCAGCCTGGATAATACTGGAAGATGAGCCGTTTGTCAATGTGCCGACTACTGTGATACTGTCGCCGCACTTAACCTGGCCGGAGTTAGTCATACCACTGCCGGCTGACATTGCCTTTGCAACCTGAAGATAGGCATTTGTGCCATTGGTCAGTGAGCCGGTAATAGCTGCAGTATTATTTATCTTGAATACGCCTCGATTGACAACATTGCCCGATGCATCCAGCTTGCCGCCGATATACATACTGCCGAATGAATCGTTTGTCAAATCCTTGCAATTGGCATTTACACTAATCTTTAGGTTACCGTTATTGGTAATGCTCTTGTCCTTGTTTGCATCACCAAAGCTGGTAATCAAAATTCTACCGTCATTGTTTAGATTAGCATTGACGCTACCGGCCTGAACCTTGCCTGTGCCGGATACGGTAATAGTCTTGCCGGCGTCAGCACTGATTGCTCCGGCAGAATATACCTCGCCGTTAATAGTGGCGTTGGCAAAGGTTACGGAATTACCTGCAATGGTATGGTCTGCACCGATAGTAATATCGCTGCCACTAAAGTTAAAATCATATTGAGCACAAGCGCTGAAGCTGTCAGGCAGTCCGATTGTGGTGTTGGATAATGTGCCGCCTATAGCCAGCTTTGCACCGCTGGCAATATTGAAATAAGTGCTTTGTGCGTTAAGATTGCCGCCGATTACACAATTCTTGTTTACTGTCAACTTTGCAGTGCTTGCATTACCCATAACATAGAGGTTGTCAATACTTGCCGAACCAATATCGGTAGGCATAACTAGGCTGCCGCAAATGATGGTAGCAGTACCGTTTGTATCGGTAAGCTTAATATCACGGGTGCTCAGTTCACCGGTAACAATGAGGGTGGAACCTTCCTTCATCTCAAGAGTACCATATTTACCGCCCTCTATCTTCATATCTCCGTTTACAAAAATTGTAGAGTTGTTTCCTACAACCACAGAATAAGGCTGCTGACTGTAGTCGCAGTACTGATAGAAATTACCGTCGATATATGCAAAACAATTGAGGTCAGTGGTAAATCTACTGTTGTTATCGTTGTTAAAGTACTTGTATGCAACTCCATTGTATGCATAAGTGTCGGTACCACCGATATACAACTTTGAATTCTTCTGCAATTCAACGCATCTATTACCGTCGTGTTTTACTTGTTCTGCTTGGAATCCGTCAAAGTAAATCTTAGCGTTTTCCTGAATTTTCATACCCATCTTGTAGTAATATGTGATCGGCCACACATACTTTGTCTTTATAGGATTGACAATTCGACTATACGCATGATTTCCACCAACAAAATAGTAATAATCATCTTCATCATGTTTTTGGAAATCAAAGGTTTCTAATGTAGCTTCAAAATCACTACGCTGAGGATGTGTCTGCTTGCCAAGCTCGGTGCTTACTGCTGTGGTAGCGGATGTGTCGCCGGAGCCCGGCCATACCATCTTCTTCATAGGGTAGTTTGTACCCATAATCGGAATGGTGTTGGTAAAATCAACATTGGGGTCGGTGTACGGTGCATCTGCCGCATTACCGATACCGCTGACATCCGGCAAGTTGATAGTAACAGGCTCGCTGTCAATACCTGCCATTGCGGCGCCGGGCCATCCCGAATGGTCGGTCTTGAGCATATTGTCAAGAGTCTTGCCGGGTACGCTGTTAATGGTAGAAATATCTATGCCCTCTGTAAGGAATACATCGCTCTCCTTAGGAGCAGCGTCGGAAAAATTCTTCTCACTGATAGAGTTTGTAAATGCCTGGTATGACTTATTTGTGTTAACAAAATTTCTGATTGCGGCAATCTTTTCCGGACCGTAGTTGCCCTTGATAGTTTCGTTATAGAATTTGTCAACCTCATATTTGCCGTACTTATTAGAATTTTGGGCATTGAACTCTGTAATATAACTCTCCGGAGTGCGGAGGATACCGTTGTCATCATACAATCTTTCGCCACGGAAGGTGGTATGACCGGCGTCGTCATTGTCATACTCGGTGAGTACAAGATTGCTGGCATCGGACACATTATCGCCACCCACAACCTTTTGCTTAAGGCTGTATCTAAAGAGAGGGGATGTATCCTTTGATGTCAGGGCAGTGTCGGACGCATACTTGTTGTCCTGATATGGATTCTCGGTGCCGGGGTCATACTTGCCGGATTCCTTGTCGGCATCGGTGACTACAGTACCCTTTTTGGCAGCCATGGTCTTTTGGGTGTTAATAAACTTTTCCATATCGCTTTGTGCGTTAGCAACTGCCTTTTTGATGGAGGTTGCGCTCTCGGTATTGGAGTCGGCGCCGCTGTCCTTGTTTGTGGTAGCGTTCTTGACAGAACGATTGATTTGGCGCACAAAGTATGGTCTCATATTAGGAATATCAACATAAGCGCTGAGTTCCTGGAAGGTTTTAGCCACAGCAAATCGATAGCCTGCAACAGTCTCTGCAGGAACAGTGGTCATATTTTTGACATTACGGTTAGTAACCTCTGCCTCACCAATCTCCAAAGTAGCTGTTGTATCATTTTTTGTCTTAGTAAAGACGATATTGTAGCTGGCGTTGGAGCTGGCACTATCGTAGTAATTGATGGAATTAACGGATACATGGGGCTCCATAGTATGGGTCTTGTCAATACCTGCACTCACTACTTCCTCCAAAAGGTCAGAAATTGTGGTGCCCTGCTCAATATCCAGCATAACCTTGTTGGCTGTGTTATTTGTGACGTCATAGACAATCATCTTTTGGTTAAACAGGGAGAATGTACCGTTTGCATTATATTGCAAATTGTTGACCTGATTCTTGATAGCTTCCTTTTGCTCATCGGATACACGATGCTGGCTGGTCAAATACTTTTCGGCAGCCTCGGTATATGCAGCTTGGAGGGCACCGGTGCTGTTAATGGCAGCAAAATCCATAGTGTCGATAATCTTGAGTACGCACTGGGTCTGCTCCAGATACTGCTGATTCTGAACATACACATGACTGTTACGGTCGTTGTTAATATCAAATATTCTGCTGATAAAGCTGGAATCCGCCATGCTGGCATTAGAAAAATATATGCCGCCAACAGCAGTGTATGTAACTTGATTATAGTCATCGTAAGTAACGGTGTCGCCCTCGCAGTCAGTATAGTTTGCCGAACATACAGGGCACGCCTCGTCCTTGTTTGCTGCGTTGCAAAGGCTGATACAGGTACACTCAATATTGTCACCTGTCCACAATGCGTCCTTTGTACGGCTGGCATTGAGAGCCTGCACACCGATATTGATGTCTGAATTGGAGTGAACATCGCCATTAGTGATGGTAGTTGACAACGACGGGGAGATAAGGTCGTTGTAATTACCTGTACCGCCAAAGAATTCAATAAGAGGCTGTACAACCTGGTTGTTGATGCCGTTTACAACATTGGTAAAGGCATTTATGATACTGGTAAGGTTACCGTCGGCACGGCCGTTAAGCTGTACGGTCATATCCTTGTATCTATTGGCAGTAGTAGTGTTGCCGCCGAAGATTGTGTAATTGAGTGCCTTTGGCATTTCTACATAATTTGCCTTAATCTTGGCGTAGCCTGTTTTGTTTAGTCCACCGGCGTCGCCGGAAAGATTCCTATAACCCGAAAAACCACCAAACATTCCACTGGTGGTAATCTTTACATTAAGCTTGATATAGGCGTCAGAAACATAGGCATCCTCATTTTGCTCAGCATATTCTGAGTCAAGGGTACCCTTTTCCTCGATGGTGATAACCATCTTTTCGCCATATTTGTCTTTGTCAAAGCCGTTTTCTTTTAGGTAATGCTCCGCCCAGTAGTCCTTGGACTTTTCCGAAGAATCCATGTGCTGAGCAACGCCCACAACGGCAGCATCAACGGCATTCTGCAATTTGGCAGAACGGTAGTACAGCAAGCCTCCATCAATCACTAACGCCATCAACAGCACAAACACCATTGACGCAAACACTGCAATGAGAGCTATGTCGCCTCGTTCCTGCCTCCACTTTTTAAATTTTTTCAAGGTAATCACTCCCCAAAACCTTAAAAATATACAATAGTCGTTAATAACTATCTATATACTACTAACGAGCGCTGATGTCCTCAGCCTTTGAGTGCGCCAAAGAAAGCTCCGTCTGCAATCTGAAGATAAGGTCCTCGCACTTGTCAATAGCGTTTTCATATATCTGCGAAATCTCCAGGTATCTCTTATCAACCTCCGGAGATATACCCGACTCAACATCGGTACGCAAATTCTTAATTTCGTTTCTGTTTTTGTCAACCTTCTTTGTAAGATGGGCAACATCGCGCTTGAGCTCGTCATTTTCCTTGGCCAGCTTTCTGTTCTCGTCGGCCATAAGACGGTTCTTAGCAAACAAGCTATCGTACTTTGCCTGAAGCTCCTCAAGGGCAGTATTATCAACTACCTTAACCTGCTTTACGGGCTCCTGCAGCTTTTTTAACAGCTTTTGGCGCTCCTCCTCCAGGTGATTGTACTTGATATCTGCATTGTCCAGCTTTTCTGTAGCCTTGTCTAGCTCATAGCGAAGCATGGAATTAGCATTCTTAAGCTCATCAAATCTCTGGTCAAAGACGGTGCTGGCATTCTTTTGGATTCTAATAAGATTCTCTATGTATTCGTCAACCTGCTTTGGGTCGTATCCTCTCAGCACCTTGTCAAATTCCACATTTTCGCGGCCTAAAATCTTGCTTCTATCTACAATATCCTTGTTTACTGTGTTACTCATTGTGTATATCTCCAATACTATTTATTTAAACTCAATAGTGTCGCCAATCTCCAGACCAAGTTCGGCAGCAACGCCTGAATTCAATTCTAAAACTTTGTAGCCATTCTTCACCTTTTTTCGCACTTTGTTAGGGGGAACAGCCTCGTCGATAAGCAATATAGCATTGCTTTTGTCCATAGTGATAGTGTCAATATCGAATTTCATTCCAAAGGTGTGAATTTCGTTACATGGGGTCAGCAAAAGACCGTGGTTGCGCGCCATGGACTTGCGATACATCAGACCCATAAATCGACGAAAGAAGTGATTAGCATTTTCCACCTCTTCTACTATCAGCCGGTTATCTTTATACGCTTTTAACATCATGATGGTTAGAATAATCCTCCACTGAGCTCTTCTTTAACCTGGATAACAACAGGCCCCATAATGATACAAATAATGGCAGGAAGAATCAAAAGAACGGTAGGAATTGTCATCTTTGTAGGTACCTTGGCAGCAACCTCCCTGATTTCCTCTCGCTTAGTTACACGAAGCTGCTCGGACTGTGCAGCAAGTACATTGGTGATAGGAATACCCAGGGTGTTGGCCTGAATAACAGCCGAGACAAATGTCTTTAGCTCATTTACATCAGTTGCGTCTGATAAATTCTTCAGTGCTTCGTTACGATTTTTACCAAGCTGTATCTGCTTAAATACAGTAACCAGCTCATCAATCAACGGGCCCTCCATACGCTCACTAACCTTTAGCAGTGCTGCGTCAAAGCTAAGGCCTGCCTCCATACATACACTAAGTAGGTCCAGTGTATCAGCCATCTGAGAGCGAATTGCAGCCTGATGAGACTTAACTCTGGAATTAAGGAACAATGTTGGACCCAGTGCAAATATCATGGAGCCCACTATCATAATTAACCAATAGTAGTTGGTAACATCCATCATCAATACACCAAGACCCACGGAAATGATAACGCCGACAATCATAATAGCAGTCTTGATAAAATTGAATGTACCGACAGAAACATGAAGACCTGCTTTACGCAGCTGGAGTGCCAATTTCTCGTCCTCCTGTCTCTTGCGGGCGCTCTTGCTCTGCTTGTTTCCGTTGCTGTCCAAATTGGATATTTTTTTTATTATTGGCTTAATATTACGTTCGTAAAAGGATGTCTCGATATTCTCGTATTCTACAGTGACAGCATCCTTCTCGATAGACTTCATTCTCTTGAGGTTATTATCGCTTTCCTTGCCTTTTTTGCCGAAAATTACAATAACCAAAACAAGTACAAGCAGAGAATAAGAAACAACTAAAAACGGTATCATATCATATCCTCCTACATCTTAACATTGGTAATCTTCTTTACTGCAATGGCACACAAACCCTCCAGCACACAAGCAACAATAAGGAACTTATGCCCTGTTGAGGTTGTGAACAACGGCATAATGAACGGTCTGTTAACCAAGAAAAATAATCCGCACAGTATAAACGGCATAGAGCCTACCAGCAATCCGGTTGACCTACCCGATGCAGTGGATGACTTAAGCTCCTGCTTCAGTTTCATCTTTTCCTTGATAGCATTGGCAATGCTCTCCAAAATTGAGGACAAATTACCACCGGTTTGCCTTTGGATAAGCACAGCAGACACCATAAGCGGCAAATACTGACTGTCAATTCTTCTGTTAAGGCGCTCAAGAGCCTCATCCATTGGTGTACCCATACTCATCTCGCTGAGTACTATCCTAAATTCTGAAGCAACCGGATCTGCCATGTCCTTAGCAATAGCCTCCATAGCCTGTGTAAAGCTAAGGCCGGAACGCAGAGAGCTGCAAGCAATCATAAGTGCGTCGCTAAGCTGCACGTCAAATTCCTTAACTCTTTTTTTCTGCTTCATCTTAACTACAGCAAACGGAGCAATAGTACCAACTACAATAAGGCCTATAGCCAATGCTGTCATATTGGGCATAATCAAAATAACAATAAAGCCGGGCAGCGCTGCAACCAATATCCAAATTAACAAAAATTCTTCCGGTCTCATCTTGATGTCAGCGGATTGAAGCTGTCTGTAGAGATTGGACGCCAGCTTTATGAAGAAACTGTTTTGGGACTCGCGTCTCTCCTTCTTTTTCTTCTTTTCGCTTTTTACAAGAACAACATCTGCTTCGCCCTCACGCTTTTTGAGGTCTTCCATTCGCTGCTCGGCAGCTATCTTGCTGGCACCGGCAGTAGCAATCACAATTAAGGCCAGAATAAAGGCCAAAGCCGCGAAAGCTACGGTAATAGCTATGATACTAATTGTTGAACCACTCATTACTTACTGTCACTCCGTTCTCACGAATTTTTTCTACACATTTTGGGATAATGCCGGTGGCCTTGAATTGACCCTTAAACTTTCCGTTAGAATCCAGCTCGCCTTCAGTCTCGTATGTAAAAATTTCTTGCATACGAATAACATCGCCCTCCATACCAACTATTTCGGAAATGGATGTTACCTTTCTGCTACCGTCTCTAAGACGGGATTGCTGAACAATAAGGTTGATAGCTGAGGCAACCTGGTCGCGAATAGCCTTGGACGGCAACTCAGAACCGGACATCATAACCATGGTCTCAATACGGGATACAGAGTCCCTGGGTGAATTGGCGTGGATTGTAGTAAGTGAGCCGTCATGACCGGTGTTCATAGCCTGAAGCATATCCAATGTCTCGTCACTACGAACCTCACCTACGATAATACGGTCGGGTCTCATACGAAGTGCGTTAACTACCAGGTCACGAATACTGATTCTACCCTTGCCCTCCATGTTGGCAGGACGGCTCTCTAGAGTAATTACATGCTCCTGATGAAGTTGAACCTCGGCTGAGTCCTCGATTGTGATGATACGTTCGTCTGCCGGGATATATGATGACAGTACGTTAAGCAAGGTTGTTTTACCTGAGCCGGTACCACCGGATACAATGATGTTGAGTTTTCCTTTTACGGCAGCCTCAAGGAACATCAGCATTCTGGGTGAAACAGAACTCCACGCAACAAGATTGTCTGCAGTGATAGGTGTCTTACCGAACTTACGGATAGTAAGTATCGGACCCACCAAAGATAGCGGCGGAATAATAACATTTACACGGGAACCGTCCAACAAACGGGCGTCGCACATGGGACTGGATTCATCAACATGACGGCCAACCTTGGATACGATTCTGTCGATAATCTGCATCAAATGTGCATTGTCCCTAAACTGAATATCCGTCAGCATAAGCTTACCTTTGTTTTCCACATACACATGGTCATATCCGTTGACCATAACTTCAGAATAAGCATCACTGTCGATAAGCACTTGGATAGGGCCATATCCCATAATATCATCAAAAAGCTCTTCCTTAACAGTTGCTCTGTCAACTCTGGGAATACCGTACTCGTTACGCTCAACAAATTCGTCGATGAGCTTACGCATTCCCTCGTCACTGACATCGGCATTTTCGCTGCCCAGCTGCTGCTCAATGATTGTGTTATGTATTCTGGCCTTAACTTCGGCATATCTATCCTCGATGGCAGGCCTCAGCTTTTCTGTTTTTTCTATATCAGACTTAACAACATTCTCGATACCTTCTGCAGTACCGTATCTATCTAACAATCCCATTGGTTATCAATCCTCTTTTTATTTCTTCATGAAGCCTTTTTTCTTTTTGCTGTTGGACGCCTTAAGAGCTTCCTTGCCCTCACGCTCGAGAATAATTTTGTCAGTAAAGGATTCCATCTCCTTTGAGAACACTGATCTTGGCTTGTACAGTATAGTGGGCTGACCGCTGTTGAGAGAATCGTTGATTGTCTTCAGGTCGCTGGAGAACACAGCATAAATATCTTGACCCAATACGTTCTCGTAGTCAGTCAACTTTACGTTATTTTTCTTAACCTTCTTGTTGATGAGAATTTTAAGCTTTTCTTCTTGGTTAATTTGTGTCAGCACATTCTGGCACAGCTTTGCTCTCTTGAGGGAAAGAATGTTAACATCGTTGACCATAAAAATTGTGTCACTGGACTCCAATGCCGTGATAACCGGGTCAGTCAAATTACAACCGCAGTCAACAATTATGTACTCAAAATAGTTACGCGCAGTATCCAAAATCGCCTTTACATGGGAGGACTGAACATACTCAGCCATCTCCGGTGACGATGGAGATGCTAACACAGACAAGCCTGATGAGTGAGTGACACAGCAGGTAGTAAGGTTGTCAATAGAAATACCGTTGGTATCTCTGGCAATGTCAACAATGGTCTCTGTAGGATTAAGGTCAAGAGCCATATCCGCATCGCCGAACTGAAGATCCAAGTCGATGAGCAGGGTCTTCTTGCCCCTGCTGGCAAGACTGATTGCCAGGTTGGTAGAGATTGTAGTTTTGCCTACGCCGCCCTTACCGCTAAAGAAAGCATAGATATATGACCTGAGCTTACGCTCCACATTAATCTTTTGGCTGAACTTACGCTCACTGGATACAATCTTTTTTAAGCTGTTGCAAAAATCCTGTGCCGCAACCTCAACATCAACCACTCGCCTAATACCATACTGTGCGGCGCTGTTAACCAAATCAACAGACACAGAATCTGTAAGAATAACTGCTGAACAGCCGGATGAGTTCAAATCCAAATTTTCAATAAAAGACAGGAAAGCCTCGTCAATATCTGCACTATCAAGGGCAAACACTACAACATCGGGAACAAAACCCTGAATTCTAACCTTTGCGTCCTTGTCAAATCCACAGTAGCCAATAATATCAAACTCATCAGAAACCAGTTTGTTTTTTGTGACTACCTTGTATTCTGTTTCTTCCGAACATACAACAATGTTAATATCACTCATAATCTATTCTCCAAAATTTATTTTTAGTTTCTGTGGTTGAGAACCAGCTTGTATGTATTTTCGTTCTCAATCTTGTAAAGTTGAAGTGCCTGTTCTTCTGTAACCTCAACCGTCAAGGTGCTGTACTCATTTATTTGAGTGCCGGTTTCGTTTGCAGACTGTGCAGCTTTTGCTGTGGATACTCTGAGAATCTTTAGGTCCTTGTATTTTACGGAAGAAGTTCCTGTAGGCTTGCCGTTTGCATCATTAGGTCCCGCCTCGTACACAATAACATCAACTGTATCGCCCTCGCTGATATAACCGTCAACACTGGTAACGCTGGCAGCTGAGAAAGAGTAGGCAACCTTTCCCTTAGGAAGCTTGAGGGAAAGAGCTACATCGGCTCCGTCAATGCTCTGCAGACGCTTTGTGTTGATTGCCTCATTTGCATAAAGAGGGTCAACGGTAACCATTCCTATCAGCTGCTCGCTGGATGTTGCTACATCTGCAGAAACGCTGTCTGCAAGTACTGATTTTGTTACAAACTGATTTGCATCCTCAGCAAACATTTCCTCTGTGATGCTGACATTCTTTTCGATATCGGCAACGGGAACAACAATCTCTACCATGTCTGCGTCTTTGATTGTTGTCTTCTTGTTGATTTCGCTGGCAAAAAAGAATGTAGCGAAACCTGCGATTAATGCAATTACAACTGCTATCAAATAAACTTTTTTCATACTTAAAACCTCTCAAGCCTTAAAATTTTTAAATATATATAAATGGGAGTACAAACTCCCAGTTATAGCCGTCAATTAGGAAACCTTTTCCATCTTCTCCACCTTGTAGACGGATTTGCAGGAAACAGGTCTGTGCATATAGTCACCGCCACTGGAGCCCCATCCAACCAGAGGCGAAATGGCGGAATGAACCCCCTTAACCTGCACGCATACGTCACCCTTGGATCTGTTGCGTACGTCAAATGTAGCATATGTACCGTCAAGATAATCACCGTCATAGGTGTACTCTATGTATACCTCAACATTGGATACACTGCTGGGTAAAGTCCTCTTAACCTCGTTGAGAATATCCTTTTCCTGATCTGTAAGTGGGTCAGTTGACTGTGATTCAGAAGTATCCAACCTCGAAAGAGCAAATTTTTGTTTTGCGCCTGTTGCATAAGCCTCGCCTGTCAATGGGTCAAGACAGGTATCCTTGTATTCAACGCAAGCAACTCTTGCTGCATTACGGGCGCAATTTTCCAACTGAATTTGGTTATAAAACAACCAGCCATAATCCAGTATAATAACAATAAGCAACATGAAGACAGGAAGGACAAATGCAAACTCAATCATCGACTGTCCTTCTTCTTTTCTGTTGCTTTTTCTGTTTATTTTCAACTTTTTTAACATAAAGGGTTTTCACCTCTTACATACCAAAATACGACTGATTCTGCAAAATCACTACAAATTGAGGGCAGGAACCCCTGCCCTCAAAATGTAATTCGAAAACTAATGCAACAATTATGCCTCTGCAGTAGCAGAATTAAAGTCACTGTTTACCTTGTCCTTGTTAACCTTGTTTCTTACAAGAATGAGAACAGCGATAAGTACGATTGCTACAAGAGCGATGATAAGTACATACTCAAGCATGCCCTGGCCGTTTTCGTCTTTAATGAATCTCATCATAATAATTTCCTCCCATATATTATTTTTATTATGTTCGTTTAATTAAAATGTGAAATTCTTTCCTATAAACGATTCAAGGATAGGATAACACATTGTAATTACAGTGCCTGCGCTGATTAACGGACCCATGGGAATCATGGTCTTTAATCCGCCTTTCTTGGTTGCCTTGAGTACTATAAGGCATCCAACTGCGATAAGTCCCATAAGAACCATCGCCTGAAGATAGCCTGCAAAGAAAATGCAAAGGCCGATAACTCCACTATATTTTATGTCTCCGGCACCTACCGGAATCTTGAGTATACCGGGTAAAGTGCATGCTGCAAATCCTATGAAAAAGCCAAATCCCGCTGCAATCAAAAGCTGCGTGGTGTGATTACTTATGGAATAATATGCTAAGTAAATCGCCTGAATGACTATCATGGATAACAACAGCGAATTAGGAATCTTGCGTACCAACGAGTCAACAACTGCTATGGAAGCTATAGGAATCAGTAATGCCAAATTCCTAATAATCATTGCAGTGTCGCCGGCTGTAAGCACAACCGCCACAGACGCGCCGACGCCAACCACGAATGACATCACCTTGAATACAGGTGTATCAATGGGGGCCGCCTTAACGGGATCCTCCGTTCTGTTGAGTGTAAGCTTCTTTGACAGGAAGATTGTCACAAGACCCAGGAAAAGTCCAAATACTATACCAATCAGAATTTTTGCTACTATATCATTCGTAAACATCTTTGCTCCTAACCGGTATGTATTGAAGGGGTTTCCTCGTTACAAGTAAATTATACGCTTGCCATACCGGTTTTTCAATAATTTTTTATTTTTTTGTTAATATTATTAGTGAGTGTGTGCTCACTTTTGTGCAATATCAACAAAATCATGGTAAAAAAATTTATATTCCGTTTATTTTATTTGTGTTTTGTTGCATTAAATACTCATATTGTGTATTTTTTTATATCAAATTTATCACCGGGATACAACGCAAGCTTGCGCTCAAAATCAGCCTCCATCTTAGGCTTTTTCTTATCATTTACATACTTTATCTTACGATAATCCAGGTCGGCCTCATAGAACATATACTTGCCGTTCTTTGCCGTAGCAACCGCAAACTGATGGAGCAGCTTGCCCTCTTTGTTATACACATCGGTAAAGTCGATACTGTCGCTGTCCTCATACAGGGCAAACTCGGCGTCTGCGCCGTCACAACCGGCACCGCTCTTAAATTTAGCTCCCAGTACTGCATTGTACGTGTCCATAGGTGTATTTGTACCTGCCTTGGAACAAAATGTAACAGAATACTCCTTTGGCGAAGAAATATCCTGAGCAACCATCTGTCCCGACTTGTCAGAAACAGGAGCAATGCCTGCCTCTGCCAGTGCCTGCATCCATCCCAGCCATCCATACATAGCTGTATATCTCTCAACACTAATGAACTTGCCGTCAGCCTTGAGATTATTGCTGATTGCCTGAGCCAGTGGCAGGAATGCCTGACAGTATCCGTCCTCTCGCTTTGAGCGTTCGCCGATAACAGATACCCCCTTTGTTAACTGCTGTGCAATATCCAACAAACCCCTAAAGGAAGTAGCTGTATCAGCCTTGTCCTCAAGCTGATAATCAAAAATATCCGCCACCTCAAATGTAATGTTGGTGAGATTCAACCTTTGTGCCAATTCTCCGGCGTTATTGATTGCCGACTGATTGCAATCAACACCAACAACCTTGCAATTAGGATACTGCTGAGCGATGAAGCAGCTAACCACGCCGCAATCACAGCCAACATCCAACACTGTACCGGTAAACCAATCGGGATTGTCAATAATCATATTGCCAAGATGCCTAAAGATACCACTGTCAAAAGCAGCAGAAATAACCAACGAACCCGCCAATGTCTTGTTCTTCAAATCATAAAAAATTTGGTTATTAGTATTTAGACCCTGAGCACGGGAGTTAAGCAGTTCTGCAACCTCAGTGGCATACTGCTTGTCTGTCTTGATAACCAAATGAGCCAAAAAGTCATTTGTACTCTTAAAATACCTAAGACCCAGCTCCTGCATATATGTATCAACCTGTGGATAAGTTTGCATAATTACACCTCAATAATAAATATAGGTATATAATACCATACAATAACAGGCTTTTCAATTATATTTTGACTATATTGATTATTATGGTATAATATATTCATCAACAGAAAAGGACATAGATATGATAAACAAAATCAAAAAGCTGGTAATTAAATATCGCGAGCTGATAACCTACGTCATTTTTGGAGTACTGACCACGGTTGTTAGTTTAGTAAGCTTCAAAATCTTTGACTCCATACTAGGAGAAAAAATGTATCTCCTTTCCAATATCCTGAGTTGGATATTCGCCGTAGGGTTTGCTTATGTAACCAACAAGCTGTGGGTATTCGAGTCCAAAAGCTGGAATACCAAAACAGTAATCAAGGAGCTGACCGGATTTATTAGTGCAAGATTATTTAGCCTGGGTGTTGAGGAGCTGGGATTATGGCTGCTAATCGACATCCTCAATATGGGAACAATTAGCTTAAGCATACTATCATTCGATATTAACGGAAATATGATTGCCAAGTTAATTATGCAAATTGTGGTTGTGATACTAAATTATGTATTCAGCAAGCTGGTAATATTCAAAAAAAAATAAGAACAAAAAAATCCTCTATGGCTCAAACCATAGAGGATTTTGTATTATACTATGCCTTTTCTACATTAGTAGCCGGGATGAACTTGCCGTCGTCTGCCTGAGAATAGGTTACAGAAACCTTGTCGCCCTTCTTCAGCAGGAGTACATCCATACAATCGGTTACCTTGATATAATAGTACTTGCCATCAACCTGGATGTAATATACTGTGTTGCCGTCATTTACTGATGTCTTGATGTCGGTGATGGCACCGGTAACGCTCTTTGGCTCTGCCTTGTTGTCAGTGTCGGTGTTGGGCTTTGTATCAGCACTTGGCTTTTGGGCACCGCCCTCGTCAACCTTGTATTCGTCTGCATTTGCGTCCTCATCAACAACGCCCTTATCCTTAAGTGCGTTAATATAGTTCTCTACAGCTGCATTAAGAGCCTTGGCATCACTCTTTTCCGTATCCAAAAGGCCCGTGCCTACAACAGTCTTGTCCTCAAGGTTAACCAGCGCATATCCCTTTACTGTACCGCTGTCACCATACAGGGACATAAAGTAAGTCGGCTGACCCTCGATGTCCAGGAGAATAGGGAAGATAGCACGATAGCCGTAGTTCTGTACCGCATCCTCTGCGGATTCCTGTGCCGACGCCTCCATAGCGCCGCCATTCTTGTAGTATCTGGTCTCCTTAGTGCGCTGATTGCAAAGAATGAAGCCAAAGTTGGATGAGTCGGACTCACTTGAAGTTACGCCGGTATATACCCACACATCGTCATCCATTGCGATAAAGCCGTTACCACCGGATGCGATGTTTACATCATTCTGGAATATAATTGAGTTCCAGAAGCCATGGCTGAGCTTACCGTAATAGTTGTACTGCTGGATAAGAATATCCTCGCTATATACAACATCAATCCAGTTAAGTTCCTTATTGTTGCGTACGGTATCAATGCTGTAATAATTGCTCTCGCCATTGAGTGCATCGGTGATGATAACGCCCTTGATGTCGGTACCGCCAAAGAGACCGATGGTTCTGTCCAATACCGGAGTAATCCAGTAAGGGTGAGCGTTGTCGTCAATCTCAAAATTAGGAGTATCCATAATTGCCGTAGGATACTGGAATCTCAGGTGGCGAAGCAATTTTTCGTTAAATAACTCTGTAGGAGAGTACTTGATGCCCTCGCCGAATCTCTCTACACAATTGACTACCGTTACCTTTTGGCTGACTACATCGATAAGCATATATGCCGGCAGACCGTTCTTTGTGTTGTTGAACCACTTGAACACATCTGCGTACTCAAGATATGCAACACGAACAGGCTTGCCCTTGTAGTTAATCTGGGTAGAAGTTGAGGATACAACATACTGGCTCTTGTACTCGGACAGGGAGCCCAGCTGCTGGTCTGCAAGCACCTTGGAGGTTGCTGCATCCAGACGAGGCACCTCGTCATACTTAATTTCGGCAAAATCCTCAGAAAACGAGCTGTCGGATACAGGCATCAATTCACTATAAGCCCGTGCCCTAAAGAGAGTACAGCCTACCAGGTAGCCTACAACCATCACTACAACCAAAACGGCTACCATAATAATGGGAATAATGGACTTTTTCTTAAAATATTCTCTGCGTTCAACCTTTGTTCTTGCACCAATAAGCAGATATAATGCTGCAAAAAAGATGATAATCAGCGATATGATAAAGGTATAAGCGTCAGTTGACTTTGGGTTAAGGGCCGGAATGTTCAAATAATAGATAACACCGCCGCCAACAAGAGTAATCAGCAAGGACAGCATAATCTTAACGCCCAACTGAGGTGGCTTAACTATAACCTCAACATCATCCTTTGTGGGCCACTTAAACTTGGCCTTAAAATTTTCGATAACCTCGTCGGCATCGTAATCCATATTAGGAATATTATCGTTCATAATCAATCTCCAATCATAAATATAGCCTAATTATACTATATTATATCATTTTTAGCAAGTCAAATATTGAGTTAGTCGATATGCTCAAAAAAATCATTTTTCTTTTTGTCCTTGCCAACTGTTGTATATACCAAACCGAATTTACGGTTGGAATACTTTTTTACTGCATCACAAGTCATACTCCAACCATTGTGCTGGGAATAGTGCTTGTCAAATCCCACCTTGGCCATTTGGTACGGCGTTCTGTAATCCAATTCCTTGTAGGTATTGTCCCAATTCATATACATAGGATTCTTGTTGGTATAGTGATAGTACACCTTTTTAACCTTCCATGCGCCGTACTTATTATAAGATTCCGGGAACTTAGTTTTATCCTTGGCCATATTTACAGCCTTGAGAGTAATATAGGATACAGTCTTGTGGGTGGGATGACCGTACTCCCCATCCTTGTCATGAGTTACCACAACATCCGGCTGGTAGCACCTAATCTTTTCTACCATCTTTTTCAGTACAGCTGTTTCTCCTCCCCAATCACGGAGAGTTCCGGATATTCCATCATGATAACCACCTGCATAATCCATAAAAATAGGATACGTGTCCACACCCATACTCCACAGACCTGCCTGAGCCTCGCGAGCACGGTGCTTTTCTCTGCCGGATACATACATAGTGTACACGTTCTTTTGTTTTACATTTTGATAATAAGGGATGGTGCCGCCGAAAAACAGTAATTCGTCATCACGGTGGGCAGATACCACCATCAGATCACACTCGCCGCGCTTAGGCGACTTCCACTGCTCAACAGATGGTCCAACCTTATCCTTTTCGTACACCCTAAGTGACAAAACGCCCTTACTCCCCTTACGATACTCCAGCTTGAGTACCACCTTGCGGGCACCCTTGCCAAAGGAAAAATATTCGTGCAGCTTAGCATAGCCGTCCTTGTACTCGTTGATAATATTGTTGTCGGCGTCATACACCTTGATGGAATAGTAATTGCGGAATTTGTCCCACTTAATTGACATTCCGTCGGCCTCTCGGTCCTTAGGAAGTCTGATAGTCATAGTGCCGTGACTCCAGCCGGTGGACAAATCTGCGTCAGTTACGCTCTTGTATGTGCCACGGGACACGCCGATGTGACAGGCCGATGTCATACTGCGAGGACCCTTTGCCTTACCCAGAACAGTAAAATTACGCACCAACTTGATTTGGTTGCCGTCCTTATCCGTGAGGATGTACCTTAGCTCCTTTTCGCCGGATGGCAAAGAACCAAACTTAATTTTGCTTTGGTAATCCTTTAGGTTAATGGTTTTTGTTGACACACTCTTGGTATAAGACTTGTCGTATTTAAACTGATTACGGTCGTACACGCCGATTTTGAACTGCTTGATGGTATGATTTGCCTTGAGCTTGCCGGATATAGAATATCCACTGCCCTTGTTGAGGACTTTAGGACGCTTCAATTCATAAGTGGTTACAGTAAATCCATTCCTGCTGAATGTACCTGCGCTGACTGTAACAGGCGCCGATACTATGGTTATGCCGGACAGGATAATAGTCAAAGCCATAAGCAGAGACATTGCTCTGCTTGTTTTTGTTTTAGCCATATTTACTCCTAAAAACAAAGACGGCGCAAAAGCACCGTCTTATATTGTACTAGTGTATTGATTAATTACTTTCTTACGATACCAACTTCGTCCAGAAGATAATCATCCGGAGCAGGGTACTCGTTGGTATAAGTAATCTTTACGGATGCACTCTTGTCCTTGATGATAGTAACATTAGCATGAGTTACATCAACATTAGCAACCATTACATACTTGGCGCTGATAACTTCCTTAGTCTTTGTGTCGATAGTAACAGTACCTGTACCGCCCTGATACATAACCTTTACGTTATCGTTAGCGTCGCCCTGTGAGAAGGAAAGCACGGTAATCTGAGCAACTGCGCCGCTGATGTTACCAAGTGCCTCGAAGAATGAACCCTGTGGGCCCTCGCCACGGTAAGCAAGCTCCTCAGCCTTTGGCTGGATTGTGATGGTGATTGTGCCGTCGTTGTTATCAACAACATTGCAATCAAGAACATAGTCAGCCTCAAATGCAGAGGTCTGATAGTTGTGGTCATTCTTTCTGGTATCGTCGCTAAGGTTGTCATCATACTGTGGGTCTCTGTTACCGCAAGGTACAAGACCGTATGAGCCCTTAACCATAATACCGTCTACGATACCCGGTACAAGGCTGTTGATAGTGCTGTTAGCCTTGCCGTCAATCATAACGTCGCCAACCTCAAGTTGCTCTGTACCAAGCAGCTTGTAGAATGTCTTGGGGTCGCCGTTCTCTGTGTACTCTGCAGTGAGAGTCTTTGTGTAGTTATATGCCTCAACATAATATGCTACAACATCCTCAACTGTCTTGAACTCAACGCCGCCGTATGTACCCGGCTCAAAGGACTTGTCAAGTACGGATACATCCTCACCTGCGCCCTGGTTTGCGTTCTCGTCAACCTTGTTCCACTCGCCGGACTTAACCTCTTTGATTGCCTGGATGGTGCCGTTGGTGACATAGTTCATCTTTGCACAACCTGCAAGTGACGCAACAAGTACAACTGCCAGCATCAATGCAACTAGTTTCTTTACTGTCTTTTTCATTTTGGGAATCCCCTTTCCGAAATATCTGCTCTGCTCCTTACGGACGCAGAAAACATTACATACTAAATTTATTATAAATTGCAACAAAAGTCAAGCATTAATTCAAAAATTATGTAAAAGATTTATAAAATTGTGGTAACAACAGTTGTTAACCTTACTATAATATGTTATAATTCAGCAAAAGAGAAAAGGAGGTAATCCCATGAGATGCAAAAATTGCGGAACAAAAAATGACGACAACCTGTATATTTGCCAAAACTGTGGCTCACCACTCTATGATGAGGACGACTACAATCAGCAGGATATGGACGCAACAAAAGTTGTACCCAAACTAAAGAATAACTATGACCAATATCAGGACGATGACCGGCTTGCCGAAAGACGAGCTCGCCGTCAGCAAAGAGAGGCAGAAAAGGAAATGCAAAAACACAAGCAGGAGGTTGCTATCATAATCGTGCTGGTGCTGATACTGGTAGCCATTATCGGTGCTACCATCGCAATTGTAGCACATAACAAAAAAGATAATGACGTTGACCCGTCCGTCTCTGACTACAGCGACCGGCAGGGATTGTACGACGATGACGACTACGACCTGACTACTCAGAGCAATACTACCACAACCACTACTCAGACAACCACTAAGGCTACTACTACAACAACTACCACAACCACCACTACAACAAAGGCAAAGAAAACATATTCTGTTAACCTAAGCTGTAACGAAGGCGGCGAGGTAGAAAGCAATGGCAGCGTTGGTGCTGACGGCAACTACATTGAGGGCACAAAGGTGACCATCATTGCCAGACCCGACGACGGCTACAGCTTTGACGGTTGGTACAGCGGCAGCACAAAAGTAAGCAGCAGCACAAAGTATTCCTTCAAGGCTACCGGTAATACCAGCTATAATGCCGTTTTTGTGTACGACGACACCACTGCACCCACAGAAATCACCACAAAAAAACCAACCACCGGCGACGACGACTACGACCCGGAATCAGTGAACAAAGGAAACTAAATGAAAAAGAGCGAAATAGCAAAGGCAAAATTTGAAGAGGGATACAACTGCGCTCAGGCTGTGGCAATGGCATACGCCCGGGAGATGAATATGGACCCGTTAACCGTGGCCGGACTGGTGTCCGGCTTCGGTGGCGGTATGGGCAGAATGAGAGAGGTCTGCGGTGCTGTGTCGGGTATGACATTTGTTGTCAGCGCGCTGTACGGATACCAAAATCCCCGTGATAACGAAAAAAAAGCGCAGCTTTACAGCGAGGTTCAGCAGGTTGCCAACGAATTTCGCAATATCAACGGCTCAATAGTGTGCCGCGAGCTGCTGGGCCTTGCAGAAAAAGGAGCACAGCCCCCCACTCCGGAGGCAAGAACGACAGAATACTACCAAAAAAGGCCTTGCAGCCAACTGGTAGAAATTGCCGCCGATATACTGGAGAAGTTTATAAGTGAAAAAGAAAAATAAAAAACACTTGCATTTTTAAATTCAATGTGTTATATTATTTGAGCGAAAGCATTCGCATATGTGCTGCTAGCTCAGCTGGATAGAGCGTCTGACTACGGATCAGAAGGTCGGGAGTTCGAATCTTCTGCAGCACGCCAAAGCCCCGTAAACACTGCGTTTTCGGGACTTTTTTATATCCTTTATTTTCGGTGCTACAATCCATTCTCCACCCGGTAGGTTATATATAATGTATATAATCTACATTTTTCACTTGTTAAGATTTACAACACATTTGGGCATAAAAAGAGCCAAATGACGCCCATTTGACTCCCACTGCTTTCAAACAAAGACAACAACTATTGAACGGTGAATATCATTTGTGTATAATAGAAAACGCAAATGATAGTTTAGGAGGCAGGAATATGGAAACATTTTACACAAGCGACCGACAAAAATGGCGTGAGTTTCTTGCCGAAAACTTTGAAACAAAGAAAGAAATTTGGTTTGTATTTCCCATGAAAGAGTCAGGAGATAAGAGTCTATCGTATAATGATGCAGTGGAAGAGGCTCTTTGCTTTGGCTGGATTGACAGTACAATCAAGCATATTGACCCCTTGCACAGAGCACAACGCTTTACACCGAGAAAGCCTAACAGCAAATATTCTCAACCCAATATTGAACGCCTAATATGGCTTGATGAGCAAGGACTTATTCATCCGAAAATCAGAGATTCCGTTGCAGAAATAATTTATAAGCCATATGTGTTTCCGGTGGATATTTTAGATGCAATCAAGGCTGATACTATCGCTTGGGAAAACTATGAGAATTTTCCTCAGGCATATAAGCGAATTCGTATTGCATATATTGATGCGGCAAGAAAGCGTCCCGAGGAATTTGAAAAAAGACTTAATAGCTTCATTTCCAAAACAAGAGAAAATAAGCTAATTAAAGGCTATGGTGGAATTGATAAGTATTACAAATAAAATGTGGCTCAAGGGTTTTGTTCCTTGAGCCTTTTGCTATGCCGAGAAGTGTATGTGCTTGTTCTTTCGCTTGTTCTCGGTTTCGGCTATTAGATTACCCATCGCTGTTGCCACCGTTTGTTGCATATTGTCCGTTACATGCATATATGTGTTCATTGTGAACCCTGCGTCTGTATGACCAAGCATATGCGATACTGTTTTGATGTCCATTCCCTGTTCAAGCGATAGTGTTGCAAAGCTGTGCCGCAAATCGTGGAAGCGTATTTGTGGGACTCCTGCTCGCTTTTGCATACGGTGTAACTTACGGGTTACCGATGACGGATCACGAAGCCCGCCTGTTATGGGCGACGGGAATATCAGCTTTGTGTCCAGTCTTTGCCTGCTCCGTAGCAATATCAGTTGATTGAAGCACTCGTCACATAATGCAACAGTTCGGATTGATGATGCGGTTTTCGGCGTTGTAATCTTTAGTTCACTTTTAATTCTTTGCACCTGCTTGTTGACTGATATGGTTTTGTTTTTAATATCAAGGTCATCCCAAGTCAGTGCAAGTATTTCGCCAAGTCGCAAGCCTGTTGTGATTTCAAGAATATAGAATTCGTAACAGCCGGAGTCCTTTGCTTCCTGAAGGAACGCTCCAAGCTCGTTTGCCTTCAGTGTTTGCATTTCCTTTGGTGCGTCCTTTGGCAGTTGTACCTTTCGGCAGGGATTTGAATCTATCAAGCCTTCGTCCTCTGCTTTTTGCAAACAGGTCTGTAATGCGATTTTAATATCCTTAACCGTCTTTGCTGATAAGCCCTTGCCTTTCTTTTCAACATTTCTTGTTCTGCCGTTGGTATACATTTTCATTATAAATTGCTGACAGGATACTGTTGATATGTCATTGATTTTCATACCGCCGAGATTAGGCAGTATGTATCTGTCAAAGTAGTTTTGATAACTGTTCCTTGTGTATTCCTTTACACTTGCAGTGCAGAAGGACTCAAACCAAATCCTTGACCATTCTTCAAGTGTCGGTTCGGGATTAGTTAGGAAATCACATCTTTCAATAATTCTCATTCTATTAGCGTTATCAGCTATTGCTTTATTAAGTTTTTCTTTGCACTCGGCTTTGGTTTTTGCAAGAACATTTTTTCTTACTCTTTTGCCATTAACTATTTCACCTGTGTAGTATCGACCTTCCCACCGACCATCCTTGCGTTTGGTTATCGTACCTTCACCGTTATTTCGTTTTGCCATAGCAACCTCCTTTCTGCCTGTGGCAACACAACAATACCACAGGCGTTTTCATATATCCAGACAATTATTGATTGATTAGAATTAAAGTGATATAATGACTTAAATACAAATCGTAAATGAAAATATTATTTAATTCAGAGGTAAGAAATGGATTGTAATCAACAGTTAGATTTGCTTTTTCAGGAAATGATAAGCTATTTTGAGGGAGATGCTAAAAGGATACAGCATTTTGTCAAGGTGCATAGCTTTGCAAGACTTATTGCACATAAGGAAAAGCTGTCAGATGAGCAGTGCTTTATCTTAGAGGCGGCAGCCTATGTTCACGATATCGGTATTAAACCGGCAGAGCAGATATATGGTAGTGCTAACGGAAAATATCAGGAATTGTTAGGTCCCAAGCAGGCGAAAATTATACTTGAAAAATGTGGATTTTCAAAAGATGCTATTGACAGAATTTGCTATCTGGTTGCACATCATCATACATATGAAAACATTGATTTTATAGATTATCAAATTTTAGTTGAGGCAGATTTTTTAGTGAATCTTTATGAGGATAATACAAGTAAAACAGCGATTGAAAATGCCTATGCAAAGATTTTCAAAACTACAACCGGAAAATCACTTTGCAAAACCATATACAAGGTTTAATGTGTTAAAATCAGCAATTATTATCTTTTTGAATTTGCATCAATCCAAATTTTTAATTGCTCTTTTGGAACAGATTTTCTTCTGCCCATGACAACAACAGGGAAGCTATTGTCATTTCTAATCAGCTTGTATAGGCTTACGGCAGAAATTCCAAGTACCTCTGCTGCTTCGGGAACCGAAAGCATTACAGGCATTTCATCAAAATCTTTATACATTTTTTCTCCTTTCTGCCCGACGATTGCTCGCCGGGACTTTTTAGTTTTAGTTACATTCCACCCATAACAGGACCCCAATCTTGATTATCATTTTCGTAGTCATAGTCATAGTCATCCTCATCATAATCGGTGGAGTTGTCTTTACTTTCTTCAATGAGTT